>JAGFJJ010000005.1 GCA_024102815.1 Phycisphaerae bacterium | reverse complement strand
ACCATCCGTAACCGACAATCGAAATCAGCACGGGGGAAAGGGGGCGGTGTGTCCCCGGCCCGCTCGCACGCCCGACCACAACGAATCAGCCCGTCTCATTCGACAACTCATGAAATATGGCGGCTAGGCAACGAGGATCCTGAACTTGAAGATCACCCGCGCTGCAATGAATGTGAGTATGATCTCACCGGCAACGTCAGCGGCCGCTGCCCCGAGTGCGGCCGGGAGGTCGAGATAGAATCTTTAACGACGTCCACTTGATTACTCTGTCCGAATGGAGAGAAAGATGGCTGGCCCAATTACTACGATTGCTGACTTGATCATCACCTTTAGCCTGTTCCTTTTGTCCTTGCTTCTCGTGCCGGTGTCGGCCATCCGAGAGTTCGCCAACTCGATTGGCCTTTAGGCCACATCCCATGAAGCGCAGCGTTAACAAGCGGCTGGCGGCTATTGGTTTGCTTATGTCGGGTTTGTGCCTCGTCGCGTGGGCGATGAGCATGTACTGGGCCGCACTATATGCGGCAGGGGGGGTTAGCGTCGCGACAAGCGCCGGGTGTATCGGCGTCGGCTGGAGCACTGGACTTCCGACAGGACTCACATTGGAGGATGCAGATCCACGCCAGTTTACGTGGTTCATTCGGATCGCCGATCATCAATGGATCGTCGTCGCCTACTGGATCCCCCTTTTTGTCTTCACGGTCCTGTCGTTCATCCTCTGGCGCGCCGGCCGCCGCCCACTACCCGGCCACTGCCCCTGCGGCTACAACCTCACCGGCAACGTCAGCGGCCGCTGCCCCGAATGCGGGCGGGAGGTCGACTACAAGGACATTCCCAAACAACCACCCGGGCCAGCTTAGATGCTTACGCTCCGCGCTTCTTCGCCAACTTAGCAGAATTCTTCTTGGCCGCCTTGGTCGCGGCACGCTTCTTCACGGCCGACTTGGCGGTGATCTTCTTGGCGCCAGGTTCCTTGGCCGACGACTTGCGGCTTCCGCCGAGATTGGCCTCGTACTTCTCGATGTACGCCTCGGCCGGGACGCGTCGGACGGCCTCGCCAATGACGTCCAAGGGGGCGTCGTCCACCTTCTTGATGCGAACGCAGGCCTTGCCCATATCCAGCTTCTTGCCCGATTTCGCCCACGCCTGGCGGAACCACGCGTCGAGCTTGGGGTCCATATAGGTGCTCATGAGCCCCAGGGAGATGTAGCCTTTGCGGGCGCTCAGGCTGGCAAACGGGAGCGGCTGGCGGGGATCGCAGTGGTAACCGGGCGGATAGACGCTATGCGGCACGTAATAGCCGATCATCCCGTACTGAAAACCCTCCTCGTAGCCCCTGGGGAGGTTCTTCAGAATCACCGCCCGGATCTTCTCCAGATCCTCGCGACGGTCCTCGGGAAGGGTCCCCAGATACTCCGTGACAGTAGCCGGTTTGGCTGGCATGGACGGTCTCCTTGGACGAGCACGCAGTTCGCCCGAATTGCCCTCATCCTACGTATGCTGACCAAGCAAAGTCATGTAGAGCCCTGGCTCACGCTTGCCTGACGATATCAACGGAGATCTCCACCGCTGGGATCGTTCCCCTGTTCTCAAGCCAGTGCGTGGTATTTCTGTCCTCGGGCCAGCCCACTCCCGGGCCGTAGTCCGTTGCGACTCCGTCGCGATGGTCCGTGATCGTTCCCTGCAGAACGTATACGACGCCCGGTCTGTCCCTATGGTCGTGAACAGGGCCAAAGACGCCTCCAGGCTCGATGGTGACCATGCGCATTCGAAGCTGACGGCCCGCCATGCCCTCGATCTCGGGGCCAAGGTCGACCGTTGAAAGCAACTTCACCGTAACGCCCCTCGTCTCCGGTACCATCTTTTTGCTGCTCACCTTGTTTCCTCACTGTACATCACGGCCGAGCATCAAATGGAGAGATTCTATCTGCCGGCCGAGGCAAAGCCGCAGCGGTTTCTCACCGAACCACGACGGGGGCACAGGGACGCTGGGACGGCGGTACCATCGCCGACGTTCCAGACGATCCCTGCGGCCGGGAGCACGCCCATCGCCCGGGGCCGCAAGTCACGCCCAGGAATCAAATCGATTTACGTTCGTAAGTGCTTGCTCTATTGAGGATTGCACCGCCCAGGACTCGAACCTGGGACCCGCTGATTAAGAGTCAGCTGCTCTACCAACTGAGCTAGCGGTGCTCGAACGGGCGATTCAAACACAGCGGCTGCGGATCGTCAAGGACACAAACGACGGCGAACAAAACGCGATCCCCCGCAGCCCGACCGTGAAAAATGCGAGGGAGCGCCCGAAACCCGCAATATTGACGGGCACCGTTTGCCACAGCCACTTTGCGGCGCAAGAATTCAACCATGGCGAAATCGCGATCGCTCACGGTTCTGATGCCTGAAATCCCCGGTCAGCGCTGGTCGTGCCATTCGTGCGGGCGATGCTGCCGGGAGCTGGTGGGCCACCTGACGTCCGAGGAGCGGGCGCGCATCGATGCGTACGGCTGGCGGGAGCGCCTGGGCACCGCGCCGTATATCCACGCCGGTGGAAGCTGGTCCCTGAACAAGCATTCTGACGGCGCGTGCGTGTTTCTCGATGAGGAAAACCGCTGCCGCATCCACGCGGAGCAGGGAGAATCGTCCAAGCCGCTGGCGTGCCGCATTTTCCCGTTTTCCGTCCGGGCGGTAGGCAAAGGCTGGCAGGCGTCATTTCGATTCGACTGCCCCAGCGCGGCCCGCTCGCAGGGGGCATCGCTGGAATCACATCGCCCATGGCTGGAAGCCCTCGTGCGCGAGCTGGACCATGCCGACCCCGGCGACAACGACCTGCCCGATCTGCGTCGCGGCCTGCAGGCGACGCGGCATGAGATCTCCGAAATTGTCGAGCGATTCGTTGTGTGGTTGCGGTTCAGTGAATTACCTCTGCGGCGGCGACTCATCGGGGCGGCGCGGATCACGGGCCTTCTGGCGGCCGCGAGCTTCGACAAGGTTCGCGGGGCGCGGTTCTCGGAATTGCTTGATCTGGTGTTCGCGGCCCTGCCGGGGGAATCAGGCCAGACCCCGGAGCCGCCTACTCCACGACAACGTGGCATGCTCCGGCAGTTGGCCTTTGCACATGCGGAGCATGTATCGCTGGCCGAGCTTCGCGCGGGCTGGTTCGCAAACATCGCCAAGCGCTGGCAGCAAATGCGGATGGCGAGGCGGTTTCGTCTCGGTCGCGGTGCATTGCCCCCGCTGGCCGGGGTGAACGTCGATATCTTGCCAGCACGTGACAAGGACATCCCGCAGTTTCACGCCATTGAGGAGGTCGAGCCGGCGAAGGATGACGCCGACGCCGTGGACGACTTGCTATTGCGGTACCTGGTCGGACGACTCCAAGGGAATGCCGTTTTCGGCGGAGGCTACTACGGCTGGTCAATGTTCAACGGGCTCGGCGCATTGTGGCTTTCGGCTGCAGTGGCGGGCTGGCTGGCGCGATACCGGGCGGTGCAGGAAGCCCGCAACACACTCATCTTTGACGATGCTTCGTTCGGCATTGGAATCGTCGATCGCGGAGCCACGCGGCTGCCCGCCCTCGGCACGCTGGCGGAACGAACCCGATTGGCGTATCTACTGGGCGATGACGGAATCGCGCGACTGGTCGACGAAAACGCGCTCGTTGGTCGAGAACACTCGGCACCCTCGGAGACAATGGCATGAGCCCCGCACAACTCGCGGCACATATCGAACATACGCTGCTCAAACCGGAGGCAGTGCCGGCTCAGATCGATGTCTTGTGCGATGAAGCCGTGGAGCGCGGTTTTCACGGCGTGTGCGTCAATCCCGTGTACGTAACCCGCGCCGTTAAACGAATTGAATCCGGCGCCGGTCGTTCCGCCAGAAGACCTGTTGTGGTCACGGTTGCAGGATTCCCGCTGGGAGCGAGCCGATCGGACATCAAGGCCGACGAGGCGAAGCGGGCGATGGACGACGGGGCCATCGAAATCGACATGGTCGTCGCGCTGGGATCGCTCAAGAGCGGGGACGTCCGCAACGTACGGACGGACATCAGCGCCGTCGCCCACGTCGTCCACACCCATCGTCCCGACGGCGTTCTGAAAGTCATCCTGGAAACGGCGGCGCTTGTGCAGGATGAGATCATCGCCGGTTGCCGTTGTTGCGCGGAGGGCGAAGCCGACTTCGTCAAGACCTCCACAGGCATGCACGCGGCCGGCGGGGCCAAGATCGACGCCGTTCGACTTCTGCACAAGCATGCCGCGCCGATCCGGGTCAAAGCGGCCGGCGGCATTCGCACCGCCGCAGACGCTCTGGCCATGATCGAGGCCGGCGCCTCCCGGCTGGGCACATCCTCCAGCGTGGCGATTCTGGACGAATTCGCACGAATGAGCGCAAACTC
The DNA here is from genome assembly GCA_024102815.1 of Phycisphaerae bacterium. Lineage (NCBI taxonomy): Bacteria > Pseudomonadati > Planctomycetota > Phycisphaerae > Phycisphaerae bacterium. The sequence goes on along the minus strand of JAGFJJ010000005.1, from coordinate 226,969 downwards.
ATAGGAAGTTTGCGCTGCTATCCGAGATCTTCGCGCCACCACTTCGCGTAATCCAGGGCGGCGTAGGAAAGGATGATGTCTGCGCCGGCGCGGGCGATGGCCTGCACGGCCTCCATCATGCACGCTTTTTCGTTGAGCCAGCCCAGGCGCGCGGCCGCCTTGATCATGGCGAACTCGCCGCTCACGTTGTACGCCGCGATGGGCAATGCCGTCTCCTGCCGCAGGCGGTGGATCACGTCGAGATAGGGCAGCGCGGGCTTGACCATGATCATGTCGGCGCCCTCGGCCTCGTCGAGCATTGCCTCGATCACCGCCTCACGGGCGTTGGCCGGATCCATCTGGTAGGTCTTCTTATCCTTGGGCACGTTTGGAGCGTCGACCGGAGCGCTGTCCAGCGCCTCGCGGAAAGGCCCGTAGAAGGCGGACGCGTATTTCGCCGTATAGGCGAGGATCGCCACGTCCGCGAAGCCGGCGCCATCCAGCGCCTCGCGCATGGCTTCCACCCGGCCGTCCATCATGTCCGACGGTGCCACAATGTCGGCCCCGCACCTCGCGTGAACCACGGCCATCTTCGCCAGAACATCCACGGATTCATCGTTGAGGATCACACCTTTGGGGCTGACGATGCCGTCGTGCCCGGCGCTGGAGTACGGATCGAGGGCGATGTCGGTGATCACACAGGCCTCGGGGCACTCCTTCTTGATGGCCCGCACGGCACGGCAAAGAAGGTTTTCGCTGTTGAGGGCTTCGCGTCCGTCATTGGTCTTGAGCTTGGGGTCCACGGCCGGGAACAGGGCAAAGGAGCGGACGCCGAGCTCCATCGCCTTGTGGCATTCCTCGATGGTCAGGTCAATCGACAACCTCGACCGTCCGGGCATGGCGTCGATCGACTCGTTCTTGCCCTGCCCCTCGATGATGAACTGCGGCAGGATCAATCGATCGGGCGTGAGCCGCGTCTCACGGACCAGCCGCCTGATGGTCTCGCTGCGCCGCATACGCCGCGGACGACGATGAGGCCGAGGTAGATCACTGGAATTTGCCATCGCGAACCCTCCATCCAAGCTGTGTCTTTGTCACGACGGTTGCAGTTGTTGATGGGTAACGCCGCTCAGCGTTCCCGCAATATCCTCTGCGATGCGTTCCCCGGTAACCGTGCCCAGGCGAATGCAATCGTTCAATGAGACCCCGTCAAGGTAGTTGCCGACCAGAAACAGGCCCTGTCTTGCGGCGACGGCCGTCCGCACACGGCGGATGCGCTCCACGTGGCCCGGATAATACTGTGGGATCGCCTCCCGCCATCGGGAAACATCAACCAGCATCGGGTCGCCGCGAATGCCGAGCAACTTGCGCGCGGTGTTCATGCCCGCGTCCAAGAGCTGAGCATCGTTGCGATCCACGGCGCCGGGATCACGCGCACCGCCCACGAACACGCGGATGAGGCGTTTCCCTTCGGGTACGTGATGCGGGAAGATGCTGTCCGCCCAGAGAATTCCCATCACCGGCAGATCCGGTTCATTCCGCGGAACGAGAAAACCGAATCCGCGCAGATCATGCGAGATATCCGATGCACTAAATCCGAGGTTCAATACGCATAGCGAAACGCTTTCGATACCACGCAGGTCAGCCGCAGCATCGGGCACGAGCCCTTCCAATAATTCGGCCGAGGCGGGCGCCAGCGTCGCCAGCACGAGTCGCCGACAACGCCACGTCTCGTCGTTTCCAGCATTGGTCCGGCACAGGAGCTCATACCGCGCCCCGTCAGACTCCCCCCGTTCCAAAGCACGAATTTCGCGCACGGCGATTCCCGTTCGCAAATCGTCCCCCAACGTCGCCCCCAAGGCTTCCATCAATCCGCCCAAGCCCGCATCAATGCTGACCAGACCCCGCCATCGCCGCCGTGGCTTGCCGCCTTTTGTCCTGCCACCGCGAAAGGCCTGCGCAATCCCATACCCGACGAGACTTCGCGCCTGGCGATCGACGCGGGCCACCGAAGGGAAACAGGCCGGCAGGCTGAGCTTGTGAATGTCTCCGCCGAAAATTCCCGAGACGACGGCGCTGATCAGCGTATCTGTTGCCTCCACGCCAACGCGACGCGATGCCACCTGTTCGATGGTCTCCTCTTCATCACTCCCCTTCCCGCTGTAGAACAGCCCGCGCACGAGCCGAAGTCGCGCACGCGGACTGAGAAGCGGCGTAAACAGCAATGAGAAGGGATCCGAAGGTACCTTGACGAGCCCGCCGCGGCGGTAAAGGAAGCGGGCTCGGGCGGCTTTAGAGGCGGTGACTACATTGACACGGTCAGCCATCGCCTCCAACAGTGCCTGAAAGGACGGATCGCGAACAATGACATTGAATGGCCCCTTCTCCAGCAGGAACCCGCCCCGCTGCTCGGTCTTCGTGCAGCCACCGACTCTTGCCTCCGCTTCGAGCAAGGCGACGTCAACGCCGAGTCGGTGGAGGTGCCACGCGGTCGTCAGTCCGCTGACGCCGCCTCCGACTACGATGACCTCCCGGGTCGTCCCACTCATGATCGTCTATCCCGGTTTCGTCGCGCCTGCGACATCATTCAGGCGCATTTCACGGGCGGTATTCACAAGCCGCTGCACGTTTTCGACCGGCGTGTCCTGAAGGAGGCCGTGGCCAAGATTGAGGATGTGGCCACTGTGATTTCCCGCTTCGATGCAGCGCCGCGCTGCCGCCTCGACTGCTTCGGGCGATCCTTCCACCATCAGCCGATTGTTCACGTTCCCCTGAACAGCGACGCCCGGCCCTATCCTTGCGCGCGCTTCGGCGAGATCGACAGCCGATGACAGGCTGATGACATCCGCGCCGGCGCGGGTAAGCAGTTCCACATCCGCGAAGTCCTTGGCAAACAGGATCTTCGGCACGCGCTTTCCAATCGCCTCGAACACGCGCTGCTGGTACGGCAGGGCGAATTCCTCGTACGCCTCCAGAGAAACCAGGTCTGCAGCAGATTCGAAAAGCTGCACCGCATCCACGCCCGATTCAATCTGCGATGCCAGGTAGGATGCGGTCATCGCGGTCAATTTATCGAGCAGATCGTGCATAACCCGCGGCGACTGCTCCATCAGGGATCTTGTCCGCTGCGGATCGGGATGCGGGCTGCCGCCCTCCAACAAAAAGAACGCCAGCGTCAGCGGCGCACCTCCAAAGCCCAGCAATGGCAATTCGCCGTCGAGTTCGCGCTTCAGCGCCTGCAGTGTCGCGGGAATGAAGGGCAGCTCCTGCTGCGGATCGTACGGTCGAAGCCGGGCGAGACCGGATTCGTCGCGGATGGGCGACTCCAGCACGGGACCGGGTCGGAATACGAAGTCCGCGCCCATCGGCGCCAGTGGCGTGAGGATGTCCTGAAAGAAGATGATTGCGTCAACGCCGAATCGCCTGGGCAGCAGGGAGATCTCCACACTCAGATCGACGTGGCGGAAAAGCAATTCCAGCGGAAGGTCCGCCCGCTGGCGGAGGTCGCGGTACTGCGGATCGAACCGCCCCGCCTGGCGCATCAGCCAGACCGGGGTGCGCGGCGTCCGCTCGCCCCGGGCCGCCCGCAATACCAGATCATTTCGCAACATCGAGTGCCGCCAATCTGACACTAAGCGTTGGCCGAGAAACAATTCCGATCGCCCACGCGGTAGGCGTCGGCTTCCAGGTACGCGTCGAACACGGCCGCGATGGTTCGCATGAGCACCCGCCCCAGGGGCACCGTCGCCCTGATCACGCCGCTGTCCTCCATGCTCACCAGTCCGTCGCGCTCCAGTTCGGCCATGATGCCCAGTTCCCGGGCGAAGTAGTCCGCGAAGGTGATCCCATAAACACGCTCGATCACCGCCGGACGGATCTCGCCGGCACAGTAGAGCTGGTTGAGCACGCCCTGGCGGATCAGGTCATCGTCCGTGAACGGCTTGCCACGATGAATGGGTAACGTGCCACCTTCGATACGCTCCACGTAATCATCCACCTCGCGTACGTTCTGGAGGAAGCCGATCCCCATCAGGTGGCTGATCGACGAAGCCCCGGCGCCGTACAAATCAAGCCCGCCGCCGGTGGTCATGCCCTGGAAATTGCGTTGGAGCGTGCCGTCATCGGCCGCGCGAGACAGGGCCTCCGTCGGACGGGCGAAGTGGTCCAGCCCCACGAACTCGTAGCCCGCCTCCTGGAACCGGTACAGCCCGACGAGAAACATCGCCAGCTTGGCCTCGCTGTCGGGCAGTTTGGTGTAATCCATGCCGCGCTGCGTGGCGATCTTGTCCGGGATTTGCGCATAGTGGTAAAACGCGATCCGATCCGGAGAGAGCTCGATCGTCCGATCGACCAGTTCCCGTACCGAGTCCGTCGTCTGATAGGGCAGCCCGTAGATCAGATCGAAGTTGACCGAATCGAAACCGAGTTCGCGAGCCTTCGCCACCGTGGACTGCACGAGCTCCAACGGCTGAATCCGCCGCACATGCTCCTGCACTCGCTCGTCGAAGTCCTGCACGCCCAGCGAGACGCGGTTGAACCCGAAAGAGCGGATCGACACCAGCTTTTCCGGCGGGCACGATCGCGGATCAATCTCCATTGCAATCTCGGCATCGTCGGCAATATTGTAAAGCTCGCCGATACGTCGCTGAATGCGACCGATCTGCTCGGCCGAAAGGTACGTCGGACTGCCTCCGCCCCAGTGAACCTGGCGAACGACGCGGTCCCGGCCGATGGCGTCCACCATTCGGGCCAGCTCCGTCTCCAGCGCGGCGAGGTAACGCTCCGTGCGTTCTTCCGCACCGGGAGCCGTCTTGCGCTGGATGATGCGTGTGCATGCACAGAACTTGCACAATTGCTCGCAGAACGGAATGTGCACATAGAGCGAAACACCGTGCCCACGGTGGGGATCGCGGGCTCGCTCGTGCAACGCACCGATCGATTCCTGGTCAAGCGGCTGCCACCAGGTCGGCATCGGGTACGAGACATGCCGTGGCAGCGAGAGTCCCGCGTAGCGACGAAATACCTGCAAATCAACGGCGCTGGCGGCGACGATCATGAAATGCTCCTTTCCAGTTGATCGACCTCCTGGCCGATGCGCAGTTTCGTGCACCGTACGCACTTGCGCCAGCGCTGCGACGCCGCGCTCCATTCGCTCCCCTGTTGCTCGTCACGGACGCGCGGGAGCGGCTCGTGGCAGGCGTGCGGGCGAATACGCGGGGAATCCACCTCGGGAATGCGATCAACGATCCAGTGCTCGGCTTCGTCCACGGCTTGGCGGAAGGACTCACTGGCGCACATGTCTGAAGCGAATGCGCCAACGAGTTCCTCCAGCTCACCGGCGTGAATGACGCGCACCCCGGGAATAGCCTCGATTCCTTCCGTAGATCCGAAGGTGTTAAAATCCAGCACCGTCAGGGGACGCTCGGCGTAATCACGCAGACCTCGAAGATCGCGCGCGTGCAGGATGGGCTCGTCACGGTCGACGCCGAGTACGAGCATGTCGGCCGCGCGGATGGCATCGTAGACCACGCGCTCGTCATAGTTGTGAACGCGGACCCGCTTGCCGTTCTGGATGGCTTTGCGCAACGCCTTGATCTGCCCGCCGGAATGCCCGCGATACACGAGAGTGAGATGCCTGCTGGGAACATCGAAACGCTGGATCAGCGTGCTCAGGACCGATCGCGACGTCGAGGACCCGCCGACGACAACCGTACGGATGGACGCGAAGTCGAGATTCTTCCGCTCTGCGACCTTGGACAGCGCCGCGTAACAGTAGCCCGGATTGAAGCGTCCCCAGACCGTCTCGCGGCGCAGGAGCCGCTCGACGCGCACGGCTTCGCTCACCAGTCGGCGCACAAGCGGACCGGCGGTTCCCGTCCTCTCAGCCAGACGTTGGGCCGTTTCGAGCTGCTCGATGATGTCGGCGTCGCCCGGGAGGCCACTGTTCAGGCCGACCACGGTTCGCACCAGGTGATGCCACGCCTCGGCCCCCACAAGCACGTTGACGGCCAGGGACTCGTGTTCCCCCCCGTTGAACAGCGCCCGTCGCACCCGCGCCACGAGGCAGTCGCCCTCGGGCATGTCCCTGGATTCGTCGACCCAGCCGTAGAACTCGAACCGGTGGCACGTGTTCCAGACGAAGCCCTCGCGAACCACGCCGTTGGCACAGATCTGCCGCAGCAGATCCGGCATCTCGGCTTGCGATTTCTTCACACAGTGTAACTGCAGAGGATCGGCATGACCGACATCCGGCCCGCAGCCTGACCCCATCGGGTTGTCCAATGACACGCCGACCACGACCAGCGTATCAATCCAGTTCTCGACTCTCTCAGCGACGTGCGACGCGTGCTTGGCCAGCAGCGGGACGTTCCGCGCGCCCCAGGAGGAAACGGGTCTTGGCCCGCGCGTAACGAGATTCTTGAGCGCATCGATGAAGGGGCCGTAAGCGTTCAACGCCGGACAAAGATAAAGATCTCCGCCTTCCGCCTCCACGATCTCGCGGTAGCGGACGTCAATCTCCTCCAGCGTCTCCAGGCAGTCCGTCGTAAAACTGATCGGACACACCAGGATGCGCTGATTCCCCTCACCGATCAATTCCTTGAGCAGATCGTCCGTTGCGGGACGGAGCCATTCCACCGGACCGAGGCGGCTTTGATACCCCAGCCGCACGCGGTCCTCAGGCCATCCGAGATGTTCCCGGATCAGGTCGATGCTTCGCTGAATGTGCCGCGGGTAGGGATCGCCGCGGTTGACGTAGGCAACCGGCAGCCCGTGCGCCGAAAACAGCAGCACGGTGTCCTCGGGCACCAGCGCGTGGGCCTGGGCATAATCGGCGATCAACCCGGCTTGGGCGTGGATGTAGCCGCCGTCGTCGTACCACGTATTGCGTGTGCTGACGTTGATGCCGTATCGCCCGCGTTCCAGGGCGCGGTACATCTCGCGAAGCGCCGTGCCGGTGGTCGTCTCGCTGTATTGAGGATACATCGGCATGACGATCAGATCATCCACGCCGTCCTCCGCAATCCGCCGCAGCGTCGCGGCGATGCTCGGGTTACCGTAACGCATCCCCGCGTAGACCCGCCAGCCGGACGGCAGCTTCTCCGCCAGGCGCAGTACTTGCTCATTCGTGATCGAGGAAAGCGGCGAGCCAGCCTCGCTCCAGACCTTGTGGTACATCTCCGCCGATTGCGGCGCGCGAAAGCGCGCGATCATGTGGCCCAGCGGCTTGTTCATCCACCGAAGGTAGCGCGGCAGGCTGATGACGTCCGGATCGCTCAGGAACTCGGCCAGGTACCGGCGAACCGACGGAACGTCCGGACCATCCGGCGTCCCCAGGTTGACCAGCAGAACCCCGGTCCGGCGGCTTGGCTCACTCCGCCCCGCACCGGGATGACTCTCTCCCGTGAAATTCAGTGACATGTTCATGTCTCTTTCTTGTCCTGCGACGTGCCCCGATCCCGCCGGGTCGAAGACCCGCACGGCCGGCACGAACCATCACGTTGAAAGGGCTTGAGATTGCTCCGGATACCCGGACGGAAAATGGAACAACCCCATCCGGCAGAGCCCGACGGAATTCCCGTCAACAAGAGGGGGGCGCGCGCAGGGAAAAAGCGTGGAGAGCGAGAACGCGGCAGGTCGGACGATCATCAAGGAGTCGATTGCGGACCCAGTCAACACAGGGCGCAAGCAGAGAAGACGGTACGTCCAGACCGCGCCGCCCCTTGGATGAGCGCTTGGCGAGTTCGAGAACCAATAGCGTTCCGCCAACGGCCGACGCCGTCAGCACTGCGAACGCGGTCATTTCCGGGGGTGCGTCGGCCGAGGTGGGCAGGCAATGCGCGTGGATCAGCGAGAGCACCAGGAACACCGCCACCCATCCGCGGCGATCTCCGCGGATGTGAAGCCAATCGGGATGACTCAGCTTGATCGCAAAGAACAGAACCGAAAGCGAAACCGCCACGCACCCGCCGATCGTCGACGTTGTGGGCCCCGACTCAATCAGCCCGCGCCAAACGCTGACCAGCGCTTCGGCGTGCGCGAGGATCATCGCCCCCCAGAAGACGCGCCAGGTCAACGATCTGGAGAACAGACGGGAAACTGTCGAGATCACGCTCATCGCTTCCAGCGGCACCCTTTCTCCATTTTCGTCGATCAAACGCTGGTGGCAATGCCTGCTACCGCAATTCCTTCCCCGAACTGGCCGGGCGTCCGAAAACGAGCCTGACTGCTGGATATTACGCACGGTGCGGCAAAGCGCCGCGTTCCGGCCTTCTGGCCCACCGGAACCCACTGCAAACCGTGTTCCAGCGGAAACACATCGGGAAGCGACCCTCTGCGGTCATGCCGGTGCAAGCCTCGCGACGTGGCCTTCACCGGTGGCCGTCCCAGCGCGGCGGATCAGATACACTCCCGAAAACAATGCGACAAACGCCAGATCGACGCCGCCGATCAGCATCATCCAGCGCCCCATCGCTCCCGTCCCGAAACCGTAACTATGCAGACCAATGCCCAGCACGTAGTTGACGCCGACATAGGTCATCACGATCAGCCAGAAGCAGACGATGCTCTTCACCGCCGTTGCAAAGATTCCCTGTGCGAAAACGAACAGCATCATCGCTCCAGCCGCGCCGGCCAGGCCCAGCACCGCCATCGGACTCGCGGGCCCCAGCTTGAATACCACGATTGTAAACAATGCGGCCATCAGCAGAACGCCGACCACGTATGCCCAGGCAGGAATCTGTTCCTTGTCGATGCGCACGTGCATGATCGCCAGGTAGCCAAGCAGCGCCACCAGCGACCAGACCTCTTTGGGATCCCAGCCCCAATACCGCCCCCAGGACGAGGCGGCCCACATGCTGCCCGTAACAATGCCGACAAATAGCAGGATCGCCCCGACGTGAATGTACCAGTAGTGCATCGCGTCGATCCGGCCGATGAGCCGCGACCGGTTCGGGGCCACGGCCTTTGCCACGACGAGCAGATGCGCGAACAGCACGCCGAGCGCCAACACCGAGTACGAGACCATGATGGTGGGCACGTGAATCGACATCCACATCGTGTCCATCAGCACCGGCGGCACCGGTCGCACAAAATGATCCAGGGGAAGCACATCTGCCAGGGCCAAGGCCAGCGCCCCCATCGCCGAGGCCGTGAGCGGCACGATCCGCTGCCGTTGCACGATCATCGCAACGATGGCGAACGCACCCATGCCCCAGCTCAGAAAGAGCAGGGATTCAAACATGTTTGCCGCAGGGATGCGCCCCGCAATCGTCCACCGAAGGGATAGTCCGTAAGTCAGTAGCCCGAAACCCGCAAGCATCCCGACGACCGCAATCACATCGAACCACCGCCTCCGCACGAACATCGCTATGGCAGACAGCACCGCGCCGGCCACCATCACGATCCATGCCGTCCGGAACGGTCGCAACTCGTTGTAATGAAGCTCGGTGCTGATTTTGGACGGCGGGGGACGATACGCAGCAGGCATCGCCGCGATCTTGCTGGTCAGCGCCTGGGCCGCGTTGGCGAATGCCGAAGCATCGTCGGCAAGAAACGCGGAGCGCACCGCACCCCACTCCGCTGCCAACGGACCGTCTCCCGCGCCGATCGGTGACCATACTCCTCCCGCATCCTCCGGATTGGGAATGGGACGGATAAGCCCACCTTGGAATACGCTCTGGAGCGTCATCAGCTTGCCATTGATGTCTACACCCTTGGATTGCAGCGGATCAAGTTTCTGCCCTTCCGGAAGTGCCGCGGCCTCGCGGATCACCTGCATCAAGGGGTCATGACCGGCAAGCTCGGCAAACGAAAAAACCTCTTTATCCGCGGGCAGCTTGAGTGCCGCGCGGAGCTCGGCGTTGTGAATGGGAATGAGCGGCTCGGTCATCCAGCCTCGCGGATCAAACGTCCACGCAAGAAGAACGACCACGGGAGCCCTCCCCCGGAAGTATGTCTCGCCGGTGACGTCCTCCACCACGTCGCGGGCCAGCGTGTCCAGAGGAGGCCAGCGGCCGTCGAACTGCACCACCATCTTCTTTAGCGGCGCCGGATCGATCGACTGGGGGAGCTCCGTCCCCCGCGCGGGCAGTGCCACAACGGTGGCAGCCATCAGAATCGCAAACAACCGAATCATGAGAAGTTCTCTCTTGCGGCAATGCCGTCTCAAATGCCCCGATCCGACGTTACCGGTCCGCGGCGCGTGCCCGCAGCCTTTCCGTTACCTTGGGGAACCGGCGCGGACATCAGACGTCGTCCACCGGATTCTCCCACCGCCTCTCCGCTCTCGCAGACGCCAATCCCAATCGGCAGCGAACGCCCTTGCTGCTTTCGGACCGACATGCGCTGCACGAGAACCACGATCATGCCCACGAACGTGCTGAGATAGCCGAGGTACACGACCAACTGTCCCGGATCGCGGGACACGCTGAGAAAGCTGGCCGTACGGCCACGGTCCATCCGGTAGCTCGACTGGAAAAACGAATAGCCGCCATACGTCGTCGGATGATTCATGCTCACCACGCGGGCCTGCTCGCCGCCGGCAGCAGGGTCGAGAATCGTAATTCGACTCTCAAAGGAGCGCGGACGACGGCCGCCCGGATAGAAGCCGATGGTGAACTTGTCCAGACGGACCGTGAATCCGAGATCGATTTCCTTGTTTGTGTATGTCACGTCGTACGTGACGCCGTCCACGGTGAACGGCTTGGGATTGTCGTACTTCTGGATCCACATCGTAGAGCGATCCGACCCCCGCGAAATGGCCAGTTCCAGAGCCGGTCGGACCACACCGCTGTTGGGGGAAGCGTCGAGTTGGGTCACTTCCGTATCCCGGCGCGCGTTCGGATAGTACTCCCGAACGACTATCCGCGTTCCCGGCCAGGGAGTTACGATCGGTTCGTTGAGCGCAATATCGCGCACGGTGGCCGGTCCGCTCTCCGGCGTGAACCGCGCGACCATTTCACCATCCGGTCCGGCAATGATCTCGATCGGTGTCGTTCCGGCGTCACTTGCCCCCGATGGGGCAGAGAACGTGATTTTGACCTCCGGCGCGGCGCTGTCCCCGTGCATCGAGGCGAAATCGGGGAAATTGGCGAACGCCTTGCGCTCTTCAGTCCCCTTCGGACCGGTAAGCTCAAGTATGATGGCGGGATTTTCCGGTCGATCCGAGACGTTGATGAGCGTGTTGTTCGGCCCAACGTTGGCGTGCGGCAGGTACCGCAGCACTTGAACGCTATACGGGGTCTCGCCGACGGACACCTTGCCCGTCAGTGCTTCAGCCAGGGCAATGTCGTAAGAAACATCGCCGAGCGCAACATGCACAACGCCATCAGCCCCTTCGCCGGACGAGGCGGCAGGTTGGCGAACGCGATCCCATTCCGCACGGCTGCTCATCACTCGAAACGCCGCCGGGCGCATCCCCAGCATTTTCGCCTGGTTTGCCAGCAGCCAGGTCTGCTGTTCGCCGTGCGAATGCCCTGCCTGATCGCCTCCGTCGAGCTCAACAAGGACCGCCGGATTAAAGCGCGGGTTGTCGTTTTTCAATGTCTCCGTTTTGGTGCTGTTGGGAAGGTACGTATCGACGCCGACGGTCACATCGCCCAATGCCAGTGCTGGCATGCTGGGGTTCTGGACTTTGTCAAACGCGTGAAAATCCCGGCTTACCAAGTCGACGGATTGCGAGGCGCCCGTCTCGCGATTGGTCAGGGTCAATGTATCAACGTCGCGCAGCATGACTTTGCGCGAAGCTTCTCCCTCAACCAGTCCCAGGTTGGCATCAACAGCGAATTGATACGTGATCCAGGCACCCAGAACGGTGATGACCAGTCCTGCGTGCGTCAGCAAGAAACCCACGTGCTTTCGAGAATATGGGAAGCGCACCAACGCGGCCGCGGTCACGTTGACCGCAAACAGCAGCAGTAGCGCCTGAAACCACGGCGCCTGGTAGAACGCGAACTTAGCCTGCGGAGTGCCGTTGGCCGACTCAAAAATCGTGGCACAGGCCATCGCCAGCATGAGCATGACAAGCAGCACGGCCGCGAACCACAAGGAGCCAACGACCTTCAGCCCTCGCCGGAAAACACCTTCGTAATGGATGGACATAGCCCGATGTCCCTGAGAAAGAGGGTTGATTGTTAAAATGGGAAGAATAGCCCGGTCGTGAGGACGAACTACGCCTCACGCTTCTCCTCCCGTTTGGCCCGAACAAGAGCCTCAGGAAGACAGAGCACGCGGCGTGCCTTACGGACCTGGAAACGCGAGTTTCCCGCGTTCGATCTGTTTGGCCAGTGACCCGTCGCACATAACAGTCTTAGAGCAAGCGAGTTACAACAACATCGATTGCGCATAAGGCGGTAACGGGGTGATGGCGGACGCTAACAAGCCGGCCGCGGTCACTCGACGCGAAGAAACGGCATGCGTCCACCCGCGCTGTATTTGCGCCATTTGACGCACTGAGGAGTCGCAAACGGCATTCGAGAATTCGCAATGACGGAACTCCTTGGCGAACGCTCTGATTGCGGCGGGCAAATTACTGAAACAGGTCATGGGGCTCAGCGTTGGAGGCTGAACCGGGACCGGGAGCCAACGGCAATGCTGGGCGGCGGAGGGCGAAGACAATCACAAAGGCGAATCCCACGGTCATGGACAGGGAGGTGGCCACGACGGCCCAGGCGGCGCCCATCACGCCGCGATCGGGAATGAGCGCGAGCGAGGCAATCGTCGTTACCAGGCACGCCAAGGCGCTCAGCACGGCTTGTGACCGGAAATGACGCGCGGCAGTCAGCCCAAATCCCAAGCAGCTGCCCACAAGCTGCACGGCCATGGCGATGGAAACCACGAGAAATTCGGCGTGGTAGGCCGTGTAGTCTGGGCCGTAGATGAGCCAGAGTACCCAGTCGCCCGCCACCAGCACGCCGAGAATCAGCAAAACGCCGAGTGCCGCAGACAAGGCGCACATGCGGACAAGCAATCGCAAGAACGCGGTGCGGTCGCTCAAGTAATGTACCGCGAGCCGGGGCGAGGCCGCCTGCCCCAGCGCTGTCGTGACCATGATCCCGGCCATCATGGGATAAACGATGGCGCCGAAGTAACCCAAGGCCGCGCTGCCGGCGAAGAGTTGAAGGAAATATCGGGGGATGTTGGCCTGGAGCGTGATCAACGCCATGACGATCCCCAACGGAAACGCCACGACAGTCAGCCTTTGAACGACCGGCCAGTGGAAGCGCGGCGACAGGCGTGTGGATTCGCCGTCCGGGTCGCGGCGCACCAGTCCATGTGCACGCCGCATGTCGTAGAGCTGGTAGATCGCATACCCGGACAGTGCCATCGTGGCGACGCCGATCGGCACGTTCCCCGTCAGCCGGACGGCAAGAATCAACACCGCCAGCCCGACCAGGCCCTTGAGCATCAGGCTGATGCCGCTGAGGTCCATCCGCTCGCGGCGCTGAAACAAACCGCGAACGATGTCGGAGAGACTCTCAGAGCATCGCGCGACACCGACGAAGATGACGATCCACAGTGCGGATGCATCCGGCGAGGCGGGAACGGCGATCGCGACAATGGCGACCAGGGCGGCGGCGGTCCAGAGGATGCGGTTGCCGAAGTAGTCGGCGAAGGCGTACTCGTCCCGAGCGTCGGTCACGAGCACGCTGCGGAGCTGGAGCATGGTCAAGGCCAGGATCGGCGCGGCGATGGACATGCCCAGAACGAAGTGGCCGACGGAGGCTTTGTCGGCCAGTCGGGCGAGGGCGGCGAGCATGCCCCACTGGCAGAGAGCGTTGACGATGTTCCCGGCGAACATCCAACGGAAGTTGGCGGCCAACGAGAGACCGGTCCCGCCCAGTTGCATACCGCCCCCACGCGAAAACATGTCGCGGCCGGCCACTTCGGGCGAGGCGGTGGAGGAGCGAGCTGCATTGGCGTCGGGGTCCATAAAGCAGGTCCGTCTATTTGATAAACGTGATCGTGACGGAATCGAGAGGCGTTGTACAGGGCGGCGGCTGTTGCGCGCGAATCGCACGCCCTGCATAGATGGGATTCAGAAGAGGTGCGTCAGGGGACGCGCCCTACGCCTTACGGGTTGAGCTGGCTCATGAGCGGCGGTGGCGGACACAGCGCCGGATTCGGCGGGGTCGGGCCGTGGATCGGCGTCGGCGTCTGCGGAAAGGCGAACGGATAGAATTCTTTGCCCGTACCCACGCTGAAGGCGTTCACGACGCGAAGCACGTCCGGGCCGATGGTTACCCGGTCGGTCAGTTCGGGGTTGATGTCCGTCCAGGTGAAGTGCGGCGCGGTCGAGGCCGACGAGGCCGCCTGCAAGGTCGCCGAAATGTCGAACCCGCTCACCGCGCGATTGGGCGGCGTCCACGAATTCGCCGGTGTGGGCGGGGTCGTGCCCCCGTCACCGCCTGCGGAGAACACGCCCACCACATCGCCCCAGAAGCGGGCGTTGGCCGTCGTCGGTCGCGCGGCGGTGAGTACCGTAAGCGGCGCGGAGAAGACCACGCCTTCGGCCGTCGCGCGGATTTCATAAGAACGGCCCGCAATGAAATCGGCGTTGTCGCCCGGTGCGATCATGCACCCGCCAACATGAATGACCGCGAGAGACGTCCAGTTGCTGATGGGAGGTGCTGCGTCCGAGACGAGGAACGTCAGCCCTTGCCCGACGACGGCGACCGGGGTGGTACGCGGAGTACTGATGTAGTACTGCGAACCCGTGGCCAAGTCCTTCACGCGAAACCCCAAGGCCACGCTCGCCAAATCCGGCTTGAAGCTGATGTAACGCTGCTTGGGTGTGCCATGCGGGTAGGTAGTCACAGCCCGCGGGGTTGAGAATTGGTCCTCGGATATGCAAGGGCTGACCAAGCCGCTTATCAGTTCCTCGAAGTCATTCCGACCGTCGCCGTCGGTATCGGGATTCCTCGGATCAGTCGGCGCGTCGCAGAGGTCGTAATCTCCCGGCTGCACCCAAGTGCAACTTGCCTTGGTCTCCTGGACATCTGGGATGCCGTCCAAGTCCGTGTCAACACAACTTGAGCCTGCTCCTTTGTACAGCCCACCGAGACTCAGGCAGACCGTTTCGGCACTGTCCTGCGTTGTCCCAACCACCTCGGTGCAGGATCCCACGGAGCCGTCACAGCAAGCACCACACTCACACGGCGCACAGACCGGCTGGGGAACGAACAGAATGCCCCTACTGAAATAGAACCACGGAATATAGGCCGTCTCCTCGCAGCACTGCGCCGCTGCCGTGCAAACTGGCGGCGGGTCGCCATTGACTCCGGGCACGAAATTCGCAGATGGGCAAGGGGTGGACGTGGGTACCAGAGCCTCGTGCACCCACGGCGCCCCACTTGGCGGTGTACCCAGATTCAGCCAATCCAAGTCATCTAGAATCCTTTGGTCGTGAGGCTCGGCTACGCGCGTAAACGTAAACGTCGGACAGAACCAGATTTCGAGGTCAAAACGGCCGCCGCCCGGATCGGACTTTCGCACGACCATCGTCCCTAGATTTCCAGGCCATTCGCTGCACAGCGCAAGTGTCAGACGAACGTCCCAAAGCTGCGGCTGGCCGTTGGTCATGACTTCGATCGGCTGACAACTGACCAGGTCAAGCGATACGGCTTCAATCGGAATCTCGGCTGAATCCCCGGGTTGATCGAGAGCCATGCCCTCTACCCGCCGAATTCGCACGCCGGGTCCCGACTGGGAGTCGCTTCGAAACTCGACACGGCCGTGGAAAAAGTTCGAGCCGGGTTCAAAGAAATCCGAGTTAATAAAGTCGAAATCGTAGGACGTTCTTCCGCACGCCATCTCCCAGCAATCGTCTCCCGGCGGGACGCAGTGCAGGCAGTCCGAAACGGGCACGGGGTTTTCGGCGCCGCACTCGGCGGGATCGGCCACGCAGGTTCCGCTCGGCAGACAGCAGGTCCATGCCGGGTCGGTAATCGGTGTCGAAGAAAAAGGACCCTGACCGGCCGGGGTCTGGACAATTGGATCTGATCCCGCACGCGCGATCGGCAAGCGGAATCCCAAGCCAAGAACGGCGGATACCAGTGATGAATGGAGCAAAGCCCTGGCGATGGACATGGCGGGTCTCCGGAAGCTGGGGACTCCATGATACGCCCGTGCCTCCAGGGAAACAACAGATTTTAGGATTGGAACGTCGCAATCGCAGGAAAAGCGAAGGAAATGAAGCACCTATTGGCCGCTTCGTTTGCTGCGGTACGCCCCCTGCTCGCAGGCGACGACAAAGGATTCGACGTAGGACTTGAAAACCCCATGCTCGATCCGCGTGTCTCCGACAAGTGACTCGCACGCCCTGCATAGATGGGATTCAGAAGAATTGCGTCAGGGGACGCACCCTACAGATCACGGGTTGAGCTGGCTCATGAGCGGCGGTGGCGGACACAGCGCCGGATTCGGTGGCGTCGGGCCGTGGATCGGCGTTGGCGCTTGCGGATAGGCGTACGGATAGAACTCCTTGCCCGATCCCACGCTGAAGGCGTTCACGACGCGCAGCACGTCCGAGCCGATCGTCACGCGATCCGGCGGTTGGGGATTCACGTCGGTCCAGGTGAAGTGCGGCGCGGTCGATGCCGACGACGCGGCCTGCAAGGTCGCCGAAATGTCGAACCCGTTCACACTCCGATTCGGCGGCGCCCACGAGTTCGCCGGCGTGGGCGGGGTCGTGCCACCGTCACCGCCCGCGGAGAACGCTCCCACAACATCGCCCCAGAAGCGGCCGTTGGCCGAGGTGGGCCGGGCGGCGGTGTAGACTGTCAGCGCTGCGGTGAAAGTCGCGCCATCTGCCGTCACAGTTACCTCGTAAGCTCGCCCCGCTCCGGAACCCGTATCGTCGCCCGGCGCGATCATGCAGCCGCCGACGTGAATGACTTCCAGCGAGGTCCAATCGTTGAGCGGGGGCGCGGCGTCCGAGACGAGGAACGTCAGCCCCTGTCCCGCGATGGCCGCGGGAGTCGTGCGCGGCGTGCTGATGAAGTAGGCTGTCCCAGAGCCGACGTCTTTGACCCGGTAGGCAAAGTTAGTGTGAAGCTCGTCCGGAGCAAAGCTGATGTACCGCTGTTTGAGCGCGCCGTGGGGATAGGTTGTCACCGCCAGCGGCGGCGCGAATCCCTCCTCGGCGATGCAAGGACTGACGATGCTGCTCATGAGCTCCTCACCGTCGGTTCGGCCGTCGCCGTCGGAATCCGGCTCCCACGGATCTGTCGGGACATCGCAGAAATCGTCCTCGCCAGGCACCGCCCATTCCCAGGTGCAAAGGGCTTTGGTTTCCTGGACGTCTGGAATGCCGTCCCCATCCGTGTCAAAGCAATTTGAGCCTGCCCCCATGTAATGCCCGCCGGAATTCGCACAGACGGCTACTGCACTCTCCTGTGGCGTCCCGAGCACTTCGCTGCAACTCCCGACCGCCCCTTGACAACATGCGCCACATTCACACGGCGCGCACACCGGTTGGGGAACAAACAGAATTCCCCCGATACTGAATAGACCCAATGCGATATAAGCCGTCTCCTCGCAGCATTGCGCCGCCGCTGTGCACCCCACCTGCGGATCACCATTCACACCGGGCACGAAGTTCGTGGCCGGACAGGGCGTGGATATGGGAACGACCGCCTCGTGCACCCACGGCGCGGTATTCGGAGGCGATTGCAGACTCAGCCATTCCAGTGTGTCAAACCCATACGTGTCGGCATCCAGAATCCTCTGGTCATGAGGCTCGGCCACCCGTGTGAACGTGAAGACCGGCCAAAAAGTCAATTCCAGACTGAAATCTCCACCGCTTGGGCCGAGCTTGCGCACGGTCATCATGCCTTCATTCCCGGGCCATTCGGTGGACGGTGAAAGCGTAAGTCGCACATCCCAAAGCTGCGGCTGGCCGTTGGTCATGATCTCGATCGGTTGACAACTGATCAGGTCAATTGAAACGACTTCGATCGGAATCTGGGCGGATTCCCCAGGCAATTCGAGCGCCATGCCTTCCACCCTTCGAATTCGCACGCCGGGTCCCGACTGGGGATCGCTTCGAAATTCGGCACGACCTGCAAACCAGTTCGAACCGGGATCAAAAAAGTCCTCGGGAATGAAGTCGAAATCGTAAGATGTCCTTCCACACGCCATCTCCCAGCAGTCATCGCCCGGCGGGATGCAATGCAGGCAATCCGAAACGGGGACGGGGTTTTCGGCGCCGCACTCGGCGGGATCGGCCACGCAGGTTCCGCTCGGCAGACAGCAGGTCCATGCCGGATCGGTAATCGGTGCCGAAGTAAAAGCACCCTGACCGGCCGGGGTTTCGACAATTGGATCTGATTCCGCACGCGCGGATGGCAAGCAGAATCCCGCGCCAAGAACGACGGACACCAATGATGAATGGAGCAAAGCCCTGACGATGGACATGGTGGGCCTCCGGGAATTGGTGGCTCCATCTTATCCCCGTATGTGCGGCGAAACAACGAAATTCGAGGATGGGGCGTCGCAATCGCAGGAAAAGCGAAGGAAATGAAGCACCTATTGGCCGCTTCGTTTGCTGCGGTACGCCCCCTGCTCGCAGGCGACGACAAAGGATTCGACGTAGGATTTGAAGACCTCCCACTCCTGGCGGATGCGGTCGGCCTCGTGGGGCTCGATCTGGCCGTCGTCCTCAATGGAGCGGGTGACGGTTAGCAGCAGATCGCTGAACTCCTTGACGAGGCGTTGCGTGTTGATGAGCAGCTCGGTGCTGATGTCCGGCGTGGGCGGCGCGGGGTTGCGGACGAAAAAGCCGTTGGCCTCGTGGCAGAGCCAGTTGACCACGGCGTGGTCGCCGGTGAGGCGGACGAGATCGGAGAGGCGGTCGAGCGGGTTGCGGGCGCCGCTGGCATCGGGATCGGTGGCGTCGAACTCCTGGCACCATTTGTAGATGAGGGCGGGCGAGAGGCGGAGCTCCGCGGCGAGGGCCTTGACGCCCACGCGGTCGGCCGCGCGCTTGAGGATTTCGTGGGACCGCATGGATGGCTCCGTTGCAACGGGTGCATGGGCGGCGATTTCAGGCGATCGCCGATCGGGTCTATACTAGGCCGTCGCGGACGAGCGGGGAAGTTCGCCGCGAAAGAAGGACCGGCCGATTGCTCATGTCCGTTGAACACGTGCAGACCAAGCGGGAGATCCAGACGGCGCTTTCGGGGCTGGGCGTACGTCCGCGGAAGCGGTTCGGGCAGCGTTTTCTGATCGACGGCAATCTCATGCGGCGGCTGGTGGAGTGCGCGGAGATCACGTCGCAGGACACGGTGCTGGAGGTCGGCCCGGGCACCGGCGGACTGACCGATCTGCTGGCGCGGCATGCGGGTCGGATCGTGGCGGTGGAGATCGATCGGGACCTGTTCACGCTGTTGCAGGATCGATTTCGCGATGTGGAGAACGTGACGCTGATCTGCGGCGACGTACTGGCCGGCAAGCACAAGATCATGCCGGAGGTAGCGGCACTTCTGGGGAGCGGAAAAGGTGATTCAACCGCGGACGGGAAGGCGATGTCGGAATCGCCCGTCAAATTGGTGGCGAACCTGCCCTACCAGATCGCCACGCCGCTGGTGATGAATCTGCTGATCGATTTCCCTCGGGTTCGGCGGTTTTGCTTTACGGTGCAGGCGGAAGTCGGCGATCGGATCACGGCGGGGCCGGGTTGCAGAGATTACGGACCGCTCAGTATCGTCACGCAGGCGCTGACGCGCGTGCGAACGATCACGCGGATCGGTCCGCAGGCATTCTGGCCGGCGCCGGCGGTGCACTCGGTGATGCTGCAAATCGACGTGCTCGATCCGCCGTTTGCGCATCGCGGCGAGGTCGCGGCGTTTGCGCGCATGGTGCGGGGCGTGTTCGACCACCGGCGGAAGAAGCTGCGTTCGGCGCTGGCGCTGGCCTTGGGAGATGAGGGATTCGCGCGCGTTCGCGAACATGTGGACGAGAACCTGCGCCCGGAGGCGCTGGGTGTTGCGGAGTGGCTGGAGGTTTTTCGGCGATGGCGGGAAACCGCACCGTCGCCTGCCGACTGAAGCTGTTCTACAATCCTCCCGTTGCCTGTTCCCTGTTGCCTGTTGTCTTTTGCCATGATCTACCTGGATAACAACGCGACGACGCAGCCCCTTCCTGAGGTGGTCGAAGCGATGCTCCCCTTCCTGCGGGAGCAGTACGCCAATCCCTCCAGCGTGCACCAGTTCGGGCAGGCGGTGCGATTCGCGGTGGAGCAGGCGCGGGAGAAGGTGGCCGCGCTGCTTCATGCGGCGCCGCGCGAGGTCGTGTTCACGAGCGGCGGGACGGAGTCGATCAACCTGGCAATCCGGGGAACGCTGGCACTTGAGCCGAAGAAGCGGCAGGTGGTGACGACGGCCGTCGAGCACTCGGCCGTGCTCCGCGTGATGGAGCGGCTGACAGAGGAGGGATACCGGGTCGATTACGTCGGCGTAGACGGCGAAGGTCGCGTCGAAATGGCGGAGTGGGCGGAGAAGGTCACGAGCGAGACGGCGCTGGTCTCGTTGCTGCACGCCAACAACGAGACGGGCGTTGTTCAGGACGTGCAGGCATTGGCCGCCGTCGCGGCGAGTCAGGGGGCAATTGTCCACATCGACGCGGTGCAGTCGGCCGGAAAGCTACCGATCCCCGTTGGCGAATGGCCCGCACATCTGGTGAGCATCGCGGCGCATAAGTTTCACGGATCCAAGGGAGCCGGGGCCTTGTACGTCCGGCGGCGGACGAGAATCGCGGGGATGATCCTCGGCGGCTCGCAGGAGCGGGAGCTTCGCGGCGGAACCGAAAATGTTGCGGGGATCGTGGGCATGGGTGTGGCAGCGGACGCGGCCAATCGACGAACGAATGATTCGGTCTCGCAGGTGACCTCACTTCGAGACGCGCTGGAGCGCGGCATTTTGGAGCGCATTCCTGGAACGGCAGTGAACGGCGCGGGTGCGGAACGAATCGGCAACACGGCGAATATCAGCTTCGAGGGACTGGAAGCCGAGGCGTTGCTGATCCTGTTGAGCGAGCAAGGCGTTTGCGCTTCGGCAGGCTCGGCGTGCAGCAGCGGGTCGCTGGAGCCGTCGCACGTGCTCAACGCGATGGGACTGCCGCAATCGCGCACGCACGGGGCGCTGCGATTCAGTCTTTCGCGGTTTAACACGCCTGACGAAATTGACCGGATTCTGGCGCTGCTGCCGGGATTGGTGTCTCGTTTGACGGCGCTGACCCATTAGATCGGGCTCGTGGCCCGCCCAAATAATCGATTGCACCTCGAAGCTTCGCTCGCATAGAGTCCCTTTTGCGCCTCTCCCACCTTAACCGCCTTCGGAGGGGGACAGGTCAGCGACTGAAACCGGTACACAATCCAGAAGAACAGGGAGATCATGATGGACATGCGCAAGCTGGGGAAGAGCGGTCTGGAAGTGTCCGCCGTCGGGCTCGGATGCATGGGTATGAGCGACTTCTACGAACCCGAGAAGCAGAACGACGAAGATTCGATTCGCGTGATTCACCGTTACCTTGACGCCGGCGGCAACTTCCTGGACACGGCCGACATGTACGGCGTCGGCCGAAACGAAGAGCTTGTCGGCAAGGCCATCGCCGATAGACGAAGCAACGTTGTCCTCGCAACGAAGTTCGGCAACGTTCGCGCCCCCAGCGGCGAATTCCTCGGTGTTCGCGGCGATCCGGATTATGTCCGGGAATGCTGCGATGCGAGCCTGAAGCGGCTCGGCGCAGATGTCATTGACCTCTACTACCAGCACCGGGTCGATCCCGAAACGCCGATCGAGGAGACCGTGGGCGCCATGGCGGAATTGGTCAAGGCGGGCAAGGTCCGCTATCTCGGCCTGTCCGAAGCCGCGCCGGAAACGCTACGTCGTGCGGCCAAGGTGCATCCGATCGCGGCGCTGCAAACGGAGTACTCTCTGTGGAGCCGCGACGTCGAAGACGGGATTCTCTCGACGGTGCGCGAACTGGGGATCGGATTCGTGGCGTACAGCCCTCTGGGACGCGGCTTCCTCACAGGGCAGATTAGGCACTTCGAAGATCTTGCGGCACACGACTGGCGGCGGAATTCGCCTCGGTTTCAAGGAGACAATTTCCAGAAGAACCTCGATCTCGTGAAGAAGATCGAGGCGATGGCATCCGAAAAGAAGTGCACGCCGGGACAACTCGCCTTGGCGTGGGTGCTGGCACAGGGCAACGACATTGTCCCGATACCGGGCACAAAGCACCTGAAATACCTGGAGGAGAACATGGGGGCGGCTGGCATTCGCCTCACGAGGGACGACTTGGCCCGGATTGATGCCGCCCTGCCCAGGGGCATAACGGCTGGCGCACGCTATCCGGAACGTGCCATGCAGGCCGTCAACCGCTAGCAAAGCCGAACGTCATGCAGGGTTGCCATGCCCGGCCCAACGCACCAACAGCAGGCTGGGTCATGTCAGGTCTTCCCTCGAGCGAAGAGAACGGCGTGCTCCCTTGTGGCCGATAAAAACAGAAGGATCTTGGTTCCTTCGCCGGGAATCGTGCTCCTACAATGGTTGCGGCATCGTGCGGTGATCGACCGGCCGATGCTTAACAATGGGCTATCGACTCAAGCTGAGCCCTGCTCGGCAGGATAAACCCTGACCAGCCATGAGCCTACCAAACGCGATGATCCGTCCCATGTGGCTTTCCCGCCCCCGAGTCTGGCAAGCAATCCTCGTTGGGTCGGTCATGGTCATGGCGGGAGGTGTCGCCTTTGCACAGATTCCGCAAGGCGCACCGGACGGCCCGCAGGTCTACCTCGACGACAGTTTCGCCGTTGCCGAGACCATTGCGAAAGCCCAGGGACTGGTCGATCGAGCACGATGGGCTGAAGCGGCGGAGCTTCTTCAGCGAACGTCGATCGAGTCCGGCGATAAGCTCGTTCAAGTTGGCGACGGACGCTTCACGAGTGTCCGCAATCACATTAACGGGATGCTCTGTTCCTGGCCTCCGGAAGGGCGAAAGGCCTATCGGACGATCTTCGATTCGGAAGCGAAGGCGGCTCTCGCCTCGGCATCCGACCGCCGCGATGTTGCGGCATTGTACGAAACGCTTGATCGCTACTTCTGCCTCCCCGAAGCGGCTGAAGCTGCGGACGTATTGGGGCAGCTCGCACTGGAAGCCGGCTACTTTGCTATGGCGGAGCGCGTGTATCTCCGCGTGTTGGATGACCATCCCAGCGGTGACAGTGTTCGAACCAGATACGAGCAGCGGTTGGTCCTGCTGCGGGCAATGCTCGGGCAGGAGGCAAACGGAGTCGAAGTGAAGGGCTCGGTGCGATGGAAGGGAACCGACCGTGATCTGGCCTCGGCGTTGGAGGATATTCGAGGCACGTTTCAGGTCACGTCTGTGCCGGATGAAGACGCCTGGCCCATGCTGGGCGGGAACATCCACCGCAATCGAATCGACTCCATCGCCCTTGACGAACTGGGCCTCCTCTGGCGATTCGAGCTCGCCGGGGAAGAAGGCGACCCGCACGGGCTTGCGGAGTTCGCGGAAACGCGTGGTGCACGCCGGTTGGGAAGACGGCTCGGCGCCCAACCGATCGTCGCGGCCGACCGGCTCTTCGTGCAGTTTCATCGGGAAATCTACGCTCTACATCGCACCTCGGGCATGGTGCTATGGCGATACGGCTTCGGAGAGAACCGCTGGTTGGCGTCGGAATACGACGACCTTGCCGCCGGCGTGGATGCGCCGGCCTTCGATGGGGAGCGGATCTTCGCCGTGCTCCCCGGATCGACGTCGGCCATCTACGGTGCCGGTGCACGCCGTACCGCTCCGGCGCTGGTCTGCCTGAATGCGCGGGATGGAAGGGTCAACTGGATCGTCGAGCGCAGTCCGGCGGTGACAGAGTTGGCCGACATTGAGATGGACGGCACGCCGCTGGTTCACCAGGGTTCCGTAAGCGTCATCGGCCGGCGCCGGCGCTCGTTCGGCTTCGAAGACTGCTACCTCTTTCGATTCGACGCCAACAGCGGACGTCTGCTTTCGCGGACGCATCTGGGCAGCGCCTCGACAGGTTCGTTCGGCACGCGGCAGGCGACTCTTTCCATGTTGGCAGCGGAAGGAGATACGATCTTCGCCCAATCCAACCTTGGAACGATTGCGGCGGTCGATGCTCACTCGGGGCGGATCCGGTGGCTGCGGGTCTACGAACGGTCCGGGGCCTTTGCCAATCGCGAGGCTTCATGGGGTGCGCCGGAGGTGGAACCCTGGGCCCTGAACCCGGTCATCGTGGAGAATGGTCGACTCGTCGTATTGCCACTGGATAGCCCGGCGTTGCTCTGGATCTCGGCCGAGGACGGCTCGCTCTTGCGATCGGTACCGACTGCGGCGCTGGGATCGCCACAGACCTTGCTCGGTGTGCGGGCCGGCGTCGTCTGCACGGCCGGCGAGCAGGTAGGCTGTTTTGACTTGTCCGGCGATCGTCCGCTCTGGCAGGCGTCATTGCCCAAGAACGCGGAGGTCTTCGGTCGGGGACAGTGGTGCGGCGAGGAACTGCTCGTGCCGGCGCAATCCGGGTTGAGTCGATTCGATGTAAGCACAGGATCGCGCCTCGATGTGGCATGGACGGGCGGCGAACTCGGCGGAAATCTTGTCTCCCTGCCGGATCAGTTGCTGGTCTCGGGCGTCTCCGGGCTGACGAGCTACGTACGGAAAGAGGAGCTTTGGCGCTCGCTTCGCGCGGCAATGGCTGCGCGCCCGGATGACCCCCAACCCGCTCTCGATGCGGCAGAAGTCGCCCTGCGAAGCGGCGATTTTGACGAGGCCGTCGCGTACCTGCTGGACTCCGTTCGCCGTGCCGACAGTGCGGACGCGGAACTCGACAAGGACCTCCAGGAGCGGTTGTTCAACGATATCCTCTCATTCTCGGAGACGCTCAAACGGCGCGGAGCGCTGTCCGCGGAAACGCTCGACAGGCTCTTTGGGATCGCCCCGACGTTCGCACCGGACATTGCCGGTCACCTGCGTTATCGCCTCTTGTTCGCAATGTTGTTTGAATCGACGGGCCGTGCGGAAAAAGCGATTGATCTGTACCAGCAGATCCTTCGGGATCGCTCGCTGCGCGGACTTGCGGTCTCATTCGACACACAAGGTCTCCCCGATGGGGTCAAGGCGCCGGACAACTCTGGTCCGGTGGCGCTTCACGAAGAAGCGGGCGTTGTCGCCCCGGCCGCCGGCGAGGTGCGAGCCGCCGTGGTGGCTGAAAATCGGATCGCCGCGCTGCTGCGCGAGCATGGCCGAGCGATCTATGCTGACCACGAGGCGGAGGCCCGCCGGAAACTGGAGGCGGGAAAATCCAGCGGCGACGTGGAGATGCTTGCCGACGTGGCCGCCATCTTTCCCAATGCGGAAGCGGCGTTCGACGCTCGACTCGCGCAGGCGGAGCGACTTCGCGCGCGTGGTCAGTTCAGGGAAGCCGCGGCCGTGCTGGAAACGGCATGGCGTCAGGACAACGGCGAATCCAACGCGGTCGTACTTCTTCGCGCCATCGCCGATGCCTACGAGCAGGCGGGGGAGCCGAGCCGGGCTTTCCGATGGCTCACCATGGCGATGCGGCAACATATGGACACCCGGTTCCCGGTAGACGGTCGGCCCACATCTTTCCGGGAATATCGTGAGCGTCTTGCCGACGTCCGCATGGATATCCTGCCCGCCCGTCCCCAACTGGATCTGCCGCTGGACGAGAAGTTCACGCACGCGTTTCCGGATGACATTCGTCTGCTGACGCCGCGCTTTAGCGATGCACCGCGGGGCGATTGGTCGCGCTACTTCGTGTATTCGGATGGCGCGCTTTCGGCTTTCGATTCGAGGACCCATCGCGAGGTCTGGCCCGAGCCGCAATCGGTTCGCCCGGACGTGGAGTTGCTTGTCGCTCGGCCGGAAGCCATTGTGCTGTCAACCCGGTTTCAGGTATTGGGACTCGATCCGGTTACGGGGAAGAAGCTTTGGTCCCACGGTCCCGAGCAACTCGGCGCGGAGGACCCCGACGCCGACTGGGAGAACTTCGCCACCATTCGGCTGCACGCGCTGCACGGTGATCGTCTGGTCTTCGCAGACGACCGCGGGTTGGTGCGTTGCGTGGACATTCGCGACGGCCGTCTGGTGTGGTCGGCGTCACACCGTCCGACGCCGGAACGCACACTGGTTCTGGGCGATGCGTGGGTGCTCTATACGATTGCCCAGGACGAACGGGTCTTGGTCGGTCGTTTGGACGCCAACACAGGTGAGTGGCTTGGCTCCTTTTCCACCCTAGATGCACGACCGGTCGAAGAGCTTCTTGCCACTCTGGACGGCGACGTGGTCGTGGTGACCTCGCAGAGCATTGCCGCTTTCGACGGCACGCTGGGCACGAAGCAGTGGGAAGTTCCGGTTCGTGGACATGTTCGACAATCCTCGCTCCTGCTGGATGTCGACACACTCTATTTCTGCGACGACGGTCGAGCGATTCGAAAGCTGCGACTGTCGGATGGCGTGGTGTTGTGGGAATCCGAGCCGCTGTCTCGCCGGACGCGCTCGGAGGTTCAGATTGAGCGTCGGGATTCAGCCATCATCGCCGCAGCGGAGCAGGAGATTCTCACTCTTGACGAAACGAGCGGCGTGCTGCTGTGGCAGGGGACCACGCCCGACGGAATCCACTTCGTCCTTCGCGCGGTCACGGAGGACTACGTCGCGGCGGTCCACTTTCCCGAGGACGAAGAGGACTCGATCATCCCGGAAGCGACGGCGTTCTTCTACGACCTTCGCAACAACAGCGGCGTGCTGGCAACTACAGGGGGAATGTTGCCGCTGGGACCGCTGGACGACGTTTCGAGTTGCCTTGTGGTCGACGGTGGCCTGATTATCCAGGTCGGGCGCACAATTCGGGCCTGGTCGCATGTGGAAACGCAACCGTCGCGCTAGTTTTCGTCCACCGGAAGCATCCGCGCCGTGTCGCCGTTGACGCATGCAGCGGGCAGAGGTAGAAGTCCCAACCTGATGGAAGCAGCGGAAACCAAGTTCGATTCGGGAGGTCCGAGTAAGCGGTTCACACGAAACCAGCCGTGATCGCCCCGGCGCGCCGGTCCCCGCCGTCGGGCGGGAGGCCGTCGGTCATGCAGACTCTCACCACTACCAACGATTTCGATGCCGAATCCGTCCGCGCGGCATGGCCTGCCCTTTCCAACGAGGAGCGTGCGGAGGCCTTCGCCCTGCTTGCGGAGGACAACGCGCAGGAACTCTTCGCTTCGCTGAAGGCCGACGATCAGGCGGGCATCCTCCAATTTCTCCCCAACGCCAAGGCCGCCGTCTGGATGCGGTTCCTGGCACCGGATGATGCGGCAGACGTGCTGCAGGAGGCGCCGCCTGACCAGCAGCAGCGACTCGAGGCCATGCTCGACGGACCGACGCTGCGCGAGGTACAGGCCCTGATGGCGTATGCCGAGGACATCGCGGGCGGGCTGATGAGTCCGCGATATGTGCGTCTGCGCCCGAACGTAACGGTCGACGTGGCCATCCGCTATCTTCGCCAGCAGATTCGCAGCAATCCTGAGACACTTTATTACGTATATGTCCTCGACGCTGAGCAGCGCCTGCGGGGCGTCATCTCATTCCGCGAACTTTTCTCCGCCGATGCGGACGCGCTGGTCAGTGACGTCATGCGACGCGACCCCATCGTCGTCCGGGAGCACACCGATCAGGAGGAGGTCGCAAGAGTCATTGATACCAGCGATCTCCTTGCCGTTCCCGTTGTCGACGACACCGGCCGAATGAAAGGAATCGTCACCGTCGATGACATTGTCGACGTTATCCGAGAAGAAGCGACCGAGGACTTCCATAAGATCGGCGGTCTCGAGAGTCTCGGCGCTCCCTACCTGCAAACGACTGCGCTCACGATGATCAGGAAGCGCGGCGTCTGGTTATCCGTGCTCTTCTTGGGCGAAATGCTGACGGCCTCCGCGATGGCCTATTTCGAGCAGGAAATCGCCAGAGCCGTGGTGCTGGCGATGTTCGTACCGCTCATTATTAGCAGCGGCGGAAACTCCGGATCGCAGGCAGCCACGCTGATCATTCGCGCCATGGCTCTGGCGGAGCTGCGTCTGCGCGACTGGTGGCGGGTCATCCGCCGCGAATTGGCCTCGGGGCTGACGCTCGGCGCCTGGCTGGGCTTGATCGGCTTCCTGCGGGTCGTCCTCTGGCACGAACTCGGCTTGATCGACTACGGCGAGCATTTCGTGCTCGTGGCCCTGACCGTCTGGCTGAGCCTCATCGGCGTCGTGTGCTTCGGAACGTTGACGGGCAGTATGCTTCCGTTCATCCTCCGCGCCTTCCGCCTCGACCCCGCGACGAGCTCGGCGCCGTTTGTCGCCACGCTGGTCGATGTGACCGGCCTGGTAATCTACTTCAGCATCGCCGCAGTGGTGTTGCGCGGCACCATGCTCTAATGCGGCTGGGAATTCTCGCCCACTCTCCGGCGTTTTCCACTGGCGCGTAATGCAATCAACCGGGAACGCCGCAACAATCGCTGACAGCGAGGACAGAAGAACGTCGAGCGTCCGGCGGCCAGGATGCGTTTGATCGCCGTGCCGCAGCTTCGACACGGCTGACCCTCCCTATGATACACGCGGTGATGTCGCTGGAACGAACCCTCGGCTCCGTTCGGGCGGCGATAATCCATCAATGTCGTGCCGTTGTGGCGGATCGCCCGACGGAGGATCGTCTTGATGCCTCGCAGCAAGCGATCCGCATCTTGATCGTTGAGTGAATTCGCGGGACGAAGCGGGTGGATCCCCGCCGCGTGCAGCGATTCATCGCAGTAAATGTTGCCCAGCCCGGCGATGGCCCGTTGATCCATGAGCAAGGCCTTGATCTGCCGCCGCCTCTGGAGAATTCGCCGGAACTGCCCGGAGATCAGCTCGAGCGGTTCCGGACCGAGATCGTCCTCAGCATCGGCCGGAACCTTGGAAGGCCCCCCGCTCTCCTGTTCCGCGCCATTCTCAATCGGGCTGCACCAGATGCCGCCAAACCGGCGGGGATCGCGAAAGCGAAGCTCCTTTTCCGTCCCCCCGATGGCCATTCGCAGGTGCGTGTGATTTTCGACCGGGGCCGCCGCTTCGCACACATCCAGCCGGCCGGTCATGCCCAGGCGGAACATCAGTTGGGCACCGTCGAATCGCAGGATGACCCGCTTCGCGCGCCGTGCGACACCAATGACGCTCCGGCCGCGCAGCCCCTGCGTCACCATTTTGAGATCACCCCGAACGATGTCCGGTCGGGAGAGGATGACCTCGCCAACCACCTTCCCGGTGATCGCGCCGGCGAGTTCGCGGGCAATGGTCTCGGCTTCGGGCAGCTCGGGCATGGCCAACTCCGGGTCCATGACGTGATCGCAGGGCATTGTAACGCAGGTTCGAAGATTCGGCCTCCGTCAACTTCTGCTCCGTGCCCCCTTGCCCTCGGGCCTGCGTTCCTTCCCCTTCTTGCCCGTGGCCCGCTGCTCTGCACCCATCGCTGGCATCCCCGGGCGGTTTTGGCTAAGCTGCCCGCCTTGGTGTCGCGCCGGTGAAACAACCTCGGCGGCATCGGGTGCACGCTGCCGACGGCGGCGTTGCAGGGAAAAACACGGTCTCAGCATCTAGGACGACTCCATGCAAGGGAACACCGCAGGCCGACCTGTTCCAGCAAGTGACGTTTCAGCCGGCGAACTCTTCGGGCACCCCAAAGGGCTCTACGTCCTCTTCTTCACGGAGATGTGGGAGCGGTTCAGCTTCTACAGCATGCGGGCGTTCCTCGTCCTTTATATGACCAAAGCGCTCCTGTTCAGCGAGCGTATTTCCAACGAGATCTACGGCGCCTACCTGGGATTCGTGTATGCGTCGACTTTCGTCGGGGGAATGCTCGCGGACCGACTGTTGGGGCAGCGCCGATCGATTGTCATCGGCGGCACGCTGATGGCGGCAGCGCAGTTTTCACTGGCCACGCATGCCCTCCTGGTGGGAGCTCCGTTATCGGAGGAGGCCACACAGGAAACGGGTCTTTTCACAGGCATCAACATCCTTTTTTTCCTCGGCATGGGCATGCTCTCTGCGGGCAACGGGTTCTTCAAACCCAACATCTCTACGATCGTGGGTACGCTCTACGAGCGAAATGACCCGCGGCGGGACGGGGCCTTCACGATCTTCTATATGGGTATCAACATCGGAGCCATGCTCGCGGCGTTTTCCGGCCAGATTGCGGAAACAGTCGGCTGGCACTGGGGATTCATACTGGCCGGATCAGGCATGGTCCTGGGACAAGTCATCTTCTTCTTTGGAAAACCCCTCCTCGGTGATCACGGACTCCCTCCGACGTCGAACCGCACGGAGGGGGCGACGGGAGGCCCCGGCATCAGTACCATCGGTGTGGGAATCGGTGTCGTGGTCTTCATCCCCCTGGCGGCGCTGTTGATGGCCCGCCCGGGGGTCGTCCAGGATCTGGCCATCTGGATTGCAATCCCCGTTCTTGCCTACCTGCTTTGGGAATCGTTCCGCAGCTCGCGCGAGGATTGCGGACGCATGATCGTCATCATCGTTCTCTGCTGCTTCTCGATGATGTTCTGGGGATTCTTCGAACTTGCCGGCAGCACGATCAATCTCTTCGCCGACGAGAAAGTCGACCGCACACTCCCGATCTTCGGCGAAATCACTGCTTCCTTCATCACCGCGTTCACCAACGCGGCCTTTATCATCATTTTGGGTATGCCTTTTGCGAAGCTCTGGGTCTGGTTGAACAAGCGCAGCATGGAGCCGTCCAGCCCCTTTAAGTTCGCACTCGGCCTAGCTCAGCTTGGTGCCGGTTTTTGGGTCATGTATCTTGGGGCCTTGCAGGCAGGATCAGGCGGGAAATGCAGCATCATATTCCTGGCCCTGGGCTTCCTGCTCCACACCACGGGCGAGCTCTGCCTGTCGCCCGTAGGGCTGTCCACGGTGACCAAGCTCTCGCCCCCGAAATTCGTCGGCATGTTCATGGGGGTGTGGTTCCTCGCCTCGGCCTTGGGCAACGTGTTTGCCGGCATTATCGGCGGCTGGACCGAGGCGGAGGGCTTCGCCTATGTATTCAGATTCATCGGCATCGTGGCCGTCGGCGCCGGCGTATTGCTCTTCCTGTTGACGCCGCCTCTTAAGAAGATGATGTTCGGCGTGAAATGAGTGTCAGCGCATAGGGTCCGCCCGGCGGACCATCTTCGAATGCAAAGTATCGGTCCGCAGTGCGGACCTTGTCCGAGAGACAACCATGAAAGTTCATGAATACCAAGCCCGTGCGTTGCTCGCTGAGGCGGGCGTTCCGGTTCCTCCGTCCAAGGTCGTCGAGTCGCCCGAGGCGGCGGTGGCGGCGTACAACGAGATCGGCGGGCGCGTTGTGGTCAAGGCCCAGGTCTTCGCCGGCGGACGCGGCAAGGCCGGGTTCGTCAAACTCTGCGGCAACGCCGACGAAGTCCGCGATGCGGCGACCTTCATGCTCACCCATCGCATGGTCTCACCGCAGACCGGGGCCGAGGGCATCGAAGTCAAGAAGCTGCTTATCGCCGAAGCGGTGGACATCGAGAGCGAATATTACGCGGCCGTGGTCGTGGACCGCGCCAAGCGCTGCCCGGTGGTGATGGTCTCGCGAGAGGGCGGCGTGGAGATCGAAGTCGTCGCCAGGGAGAAACCGGGCGCGATCGAGAAACGCTGGCTCCACCCGCACCTGGGCTTGATGGACTTCCAGGTCGGCCAACTCGTTACCGCGCTCGGATTCACCGACAAGGAGCAGGCCAAAGCCGCGGGCAAGATCATCCGCGGGCTGGTCAAGGTGGCCTACCAGTACGACTGCTCGCTGGCGGAGATCAACCCGCTGGTCCGCACCAAGGACGGCCGGGTCATGGCCATCGACGCCAAGATGAACTTCGACGACAACGCCACCTTCCGCCACAAGCGCTTGCAGGAGATGTTCGACCCCAGCGAGGAGAATCCCCTGGAACTCCGCGCCAAGAAACACGACCTCTCCTACATCGCCCTCGACGGCAACATCGGCTGCCTGGTGAACGGTGCCGGCCTGGCCATGGCCACGATGGACCTCATCAAGTACCACGGGGGCATGCCCGCCAACTTCCTCGACGTGGGCGGATCGGTCACGGCCGAGGGCGCCGTCGAGGCCTTCCGCATCATCCTCTCCGACGACAAGGTCAAGGGCGTGCTGGTCAACATCTTCGGCGGCATCGCCAAATGCGACACGATCGCCGAGGCGCTGATCGCCGCGGCCAAGGAAATCGGCTTCAAGATTCCGGTAGTGGTGCGTCTGGAAGGAACCAACGTCGAGCGGGCCCGCAAACTGCTGGCGGAGGCGAAGATCCCGCAGTTGATCCCGGCCGACGACCTCACCGACGCGGCCAACAAGGTCTGCAAGCAGGTGGCGTGACGGCACGAGGCAAGAGGTGCTTCGAGCTGCACCCGACTACCACATCAAACGCGGCGCGCGGAGGCTGGTGCGTACGTTGATCGACCGCGTGAAGTTGTGCCCTCAGGAGATTGGCGTATCGCGTGAAGATCTGGAGCGTCAGCGTAGTGGATGAAGCGCGTGCCGTTGGTGACCCGATCGAACAGACGACTAGGAGTGCGGAGCAATCAAGATGGAGCGTGCCTGCCCAGGTGAAGGCACACCGGTGCGAAAACGGCTATCGTTTCTCGACCGTTTCCTTACGCTGTGGATATTTCTCGCGATGGCCATTGGCGTCTTCGGTGGCTATTTCATCCCCGGTGTCGACAGCTTCTTCAACCGGTTCCAGGTCGGAACCACCAACATTCCGATCGCTATAGGCTTGATCCTGATGATGTACCCGCCACTGGCGAAGGTGAAATACGAGGAGCTCGGTGACGTCTTCCGCAATTTCAAGATTCTCGCCCTATCACTCGTTCAGAACTGGATCATCGGGCCGATTCTGATGTTCGTTTTGGCCATCCTGTTCCTGCGCGGATACCCCGAGTACATGGTCGGGCTCATCATGATCGGCTTGGCGCGCTGCATCGCGATGGTGATCGTGTGGAACGATCTGGCCGAGGGAGATACCGAATACGCGGCCGGCCTGGTCGCGTTCAACTCGATCTTCCAGGTGCTGTTCTTCTCGGTGTACGCGTGGTTCTTCATTACGGTTCTACCGCCGCTCTTCGGTCTGCAAGGTGCGGCCGTCGAGGTGACAATCGGCCAGATTGCCGAGAGCGTGTTCATTTATCTCGGCGTCCCGTTCCTTGCCGGCATGATCACGCGCTTCGTGATGCTCAAGGCCAAGGGCCGTGAATGGTACGAGGCGAAATTCATTCCGAAGATCTCGCCCATCACACTGATCGCCCTGCTCTTCACGATCCTGGTCATGTTCTCCCTGAAAGGCGAGTATATCGTTCAGCTGCCGCTTGACGTGCTCCGCGTCGCGACTCCGCTTTGTGTTTATTTCGTGGTGATGTTCCTGGTATCTTTCTGGATGGGCAAGAAGCTCGGCGCCGACTACGGGAAGACAACGACTATCGCCTTCACGGCGGCCAGCAATAACTTCGAGTTAGCCATCGCGGTGGCCGTGGCGGTCTTCGGTATCGGCTCCGGTGTGGCCTTTGCGGCCGTGATTGGCCCGCTGGTCGAGGTGCCCGTACTGATCGGCCTGGTCAACGTGGCATTCTGGCTCAGGCGAAAGCACTTCATGACGGAAACTCACGCCACGGGGGCTGTGGCCGGTTGAAGTGCACCAGCTTCGCAGGGTGCGTCCCCTGACGCGCCTCTTCAACGAGCGCCCCACCCACGGCACGCGGGCATGGCCGAACATGCCAACCATCCCAATCGATGCATCAAGATGCACTCTGCCCCACCTCAAGATTCCGGCGGCGGTGCGCCTGGAAGGCAAGGAAGTCGAGCATGCCCGCAAGCTACTCGCAGAGGCGAAGATCCCGCAGTTGATCCCGGCCGACGACCCGACCGACCCGGCCAACAAGGTCTGCAAGCCGGTGGCGTGAGGGCGATCGTTCCAGCGCGCCTTCCCAAACGCCTTCGTATCCGATTGATTACGTCTGCAATCGCGTTGCGTCCCGGCAGTCATTCCGCAGGGAGCAATCTTTTGAATAGCTGCTGTGGAATTGTTCGCCTCTTGGGATCGTGGTACTCGTCACGCGTCCAATCGATTCCATTGTCGTTAGCCGGGTCGTATGCCATATTGCGACTCTTGAATGCGTCTCTAACCAGGAGCTTCTCAGCCTTCATCATTAGGCTATATGATGGACGATCCTCCGCGGGGACATCGCTCAGCGATCTGTACGCATCAAAGTAATGTGGATCGGACTGCCAATAGATTGCGAGTGCAGTGCCAGCGTCAAGTTCCGGATGCCCGAGAACCGCATAGAATAAGTGGATTCCATCATCCCGAACATGGCGTGACACGAATTCGTGGAGTTCGCCCGATGTCATGCCTTTTATCTGGGTACGCGTGACCTTGGGCGGGCGCGGCCGTGGTCCCGAGTAGAGCGGGCCGTACATTTCTTTGGGGATGGGGCGTTTGAGTTTCCCCTCCACATAAGTAATGTCATCGCCCTCATAATCGGCGGGATCAAAGAGATACTTCTTTGTCTTGTAGAAGCCTTCCGCGACACGTTGCTCAATATCAACGAGGAAATCCCACCAACCTTGAAGATCTCGTGGTACCTCAGAACGTTCGGAGTATTCGGCAAAATAGTACGTGGGGTCAATGAGCCAGTAGATGAGCAGCGCCGTTCCCAGGTCGCACTTTGGGCTCTGAGAGGCCTTACGCATGGGCGCGTTTCCGAAATCCCAGTTGTGATTGCTGACGAATTCGTGCAACTGCTTGGTCGTCATGTCGGCAACGACGCTGGCGCGACGCTTCTTAGCGGTCGTCTTTGAGGTCTTGGTCGCGGCCTTCTTCTTCCCTTTGCCGGTAGTCTTTGTCTTATTCTTGGCGTTAGAGACCCTTGACTTTCCGTTCGAAGCTCTGCTGTTCGTTTTGACCTTGGTTCCGCTTGTTTTCTCTTTCTTGCTCATCGCGGATTGCCCTCGGTTTAGACGGCCTCTTGCAACCGACTTGCCATGTGGGCATCCCTGCTCCCTCCAGGAAGATCGTCGCCCGTCCGGCGCACCTCAGGGGACCTTCGCAGCTTTCGCTATCACCTGCGCCAATGCCTCGAAGCTCGGCGTCTCGGCCTGCACCCAGGGATCAACGCCCAACTCCCGCAGCGCCTTCGTCGTCGTTGATCCGATCGACGCGTAGCGTTTGTCGTACTTCCCGACGGCGCGCACGGCCGACGCGCTGGCCACGGAAATCACGTCCACGCGATGAACGACATCGCGGTCGAAGTCCCGCCGGGTGGTCTCGTAAAGAATGGGGCTGAGGATCTCCACGTCGCTCCACGGGTGCGGCGGCGTCACCAGCGACGATCGCG
The DNA here is from genome assembly GCA_024102815.1 of Phycisphaerae bacterium. Classification (NCBI taxonomy): domain Bacteria; kingdom Pseudomonadati; phylum Planctomycetota; class Phycisphaerae; species Phycisphaerae bacterium. The sequence goes on along the minus strand of JAGFJJ010000005.1, from coordinate 191,525 downwards.
GGTAGCAGACTCGTCCGTGATGCACGTGGTGGCGGAGCATCTCGAACAGGCTCTCGCCGTCCCCCTTGCCCACCAACTCCACGCGGAATCCCCGGGCCAGCGCCACCTGTCGGGACGGCTCCCCCACGACGGCGACCTTGGGCACCCGGGCCGATCCGGGCTCGACGGCATTCACCGCGAAGGGACTGGTGAGCACGAGCCAGTCCTCGGCCGCAAGCGAGCCGATGACCAGATGGGCATCCCCCAGAATGCGGCGCTCGATGACCGGTTCCAGGACAGGCTCCAGCGCCGCGGCCCGCAGCGCATGGCAAAGCGGGCCGTCATCGTCTTCTTCTCGGGTTACCCAGACGCGGATCATGCTGAAAAGAACCCCATTGACTGTCCGACTATGGTGTGCCCGTGCAGTCTGACGGCCACCGCTCGCTTAACCCAGCTCGTGGAGCAGCCTGCGGGCAAGCGCCGCCCCGACCTCAACAGGATCGCCCCCCTCCTCGACCCCCTCGGCCACACGCGTGTAGTCGTCGCTGAAAAGCTGCGCATGAAGCCGAATGGAATCTCCATTGACGCTTCCCAGTGCTGCGACGGGCGTATGACAACCGGCCGCGATCGTCCGAAGGAACGACCGCTCGGCATCCACCGCCCGGCGCGTTTTCCGGTGGTCAATCGCCGCGATGACCGCTTGGGCCGGATCGTCCGACCGAGTCTGGACAGCCAGTGCCCCTTGTGCCGGGGCTGGGGGAAACCGATCCGTCGGCAATGCTGTCATGTGCGGGTGGGTAATTCCCAGGCGCTTGAGCCCTGCTCCGGCCAGAACCACCCCATCGAGTTTGTCCGACTCAAGCTTGGCGACGCGCGTGGGGACGTTGCCGCGTATCGCTACAACCTCAATTTCTGCCAGCCGCCGGAACTGCGCGGCCCGCCGCGGACTGCTGGTCCCCAAGCGGAAGCCGTTTGGAACACGCGCCAGGTCGACCGGCGCCCGGCTGAGAAGCACGTCGTGGACAACCTCACGCACCGGCACGGCCGCGATGGTCAGCCCGGCGGTCTCGGCCGTCTGGAGGTCTTTGTAACTATGGACGGCGAAATCCACCTCGCTCGATTGCAGGGCGCGCTCAATAGCGGTGACAAACGCCCCGACCGGAAGGTCGCCCCCGAACGGCTCGTCAGGCCGGACGTCCCCGTGCGTCTTGATGATAATGCGCTCGATCTCGAGCCCCGGATGAGCTTCTCGAAGCCGATCGCAGACCCATCCGGTCTGCCAGAGGGCAAGGTCGCTGCCGCGGGTTCCGACGCGCAGTTTGCTCATCTTGCCGCCTCCTGGAACGCCTCCCTTGCCGCATCGCCGATGTAGCTGATGGCCGCTTCGTCATGCGCCGCGGAAACGAACATGGCCTCGTATCCGGATGGCGGGAGCCACACGCCGCGATCGAGCATCGCCCTGAAGAACCTGGCGAAGCGCGCGTGATCGGCACGTTTGGCATCGGCAAAGTTGCGTACGGGATGGTCCGAGAGGTACATTCCCAGCATCCCGCCGTGAAAACCGGTTTGAAGGGGCAGTCCCGCATGTTCAGCGGCGGATGCAAGCACCCGAGTGACTCTCTCCGCCGTCGACTCAAGGTCCTCGTAGAATCCCGGCGACTGGCAAATCTGCAAGGTGGCAATTCCGGCAGCCATACCGATCGGGTTCCCGCTGAGCGTCCCGGCCTGGTACGTCGGGCCCAGTGGGCTGAGAAACTCCATGATCTTTCGCGGACCGCCGTACGCGGCAACGGGCATGCCGCCGCCGATGACCTTGCCGAGCACGGTCAGGTCGGGTCGGACGCCGCAGTGATTCTGGTATCCGCCCCACGCGACACGAAAGCCGGTCATCACTTCATCGAAAACCAGCAGGCAGCCGTGTCGATCGCACAGGCTCCGCAAGCCTTCGAGGAAGCCCGGCTCCGGCAAAACAAAGCCCATGTTCCCCGCGACCGGCTCGACAAGTATCGCGGCGACTTTCGACCCGTGTTCAGCAAGCAGTTTTTCAACACTGGGAAGGTCGTTGTATTCGGCCAGCAATGTCAGCCGGGCGTATTCCGGTGGCACGCCGGCGGAGTCCGGCTCGCCAAAGGTCGCCGCGCCCGATCCGGCCGCGACGAGCAAGCCATCGGTATGACCGTGGTAGCAACCCGTGAACTTCACCACGCACGATCGCTTCGTCGCGGCCCGCGCCAACCGAATGGCGCTCATGGCCGCTTCTGTCCCGCTGTTGACAAACCGGATCATCTCGACTGAAGGCAATGCCGAAACGACGATCTCCGCGAGCTCCGCTTCGGCGGCACAGCATGCCCCAAAACTCAGCCCACGCGTCGCCGCTTGCTGAACCGCCTCGACGACGGCCGGATGGGCGTGGCCCACGATCGCCGGCCCCCAGGTCCCCACGAGGTCGACGTAGCGGTTCCCGTCAACGTCAAAAACGTAAGCACCTTCGGCGCGCTCGAGAAACACGGGCTCGCCACCGACGGCGCGGAAGGCCCGCACGGGGCTGTTCACGCCTCCGACGAGCAGATTGCACGCTTTCTTGAAGAGCTCGGCCGAGCGTGTCCGCCTGACCTCCGTCAACTTGGTCATCGAAAAGTCCTCCCGCGAGGCATTAGAACGCACGAGGCGAGGGTTGTCACGGAAGAGCCGCCGATTCCGCGATGCGGTGCGTCGCGTTGACAGTCTTCGCACCCACTTGGACAATCCACGCCGGTCTGGTTGGGAGTTTTACACCCGAACGCCTGCAATAGGGAAAGACGCGCCTTGGCCGAGCGACTACTCAGCGAGTTGTGTCAATTCATGTCCGGACACGGACTCTCCGTCCGGCTGGACGGTTCGGACCGCAAAGTCCGCGCCGTCAACACGCTCGAGGATGCCGCAGAAGGGGACCTGACCTTCCTGTCCAACCCCAAATACACGTCCCAGGTGACCAGAACCCGGGCGTCGGCCGTGATTCTGCGCGATGATGTGCCGGTTCCTGACGGACTCGCCGCGATCCGCTGCGGCGACCCCTATGCGGCGGTCACAGCGGCGATCATCGCTCTGCACGGCTACCGCAAGCATCCCCAATGGGGCATCAGCGAGAAGGCCCATATTGACCCGACTGCCAAGCTGGGCAACGGTGCGAACATCGCCCCCGGTGCGACAATCGCTGCTCATGTCATCATTGGCGAGAACTGCACCGTGTATCCCGGATGTTACGTCGCCGAGCATGTTACGATCGGTGATGACTGCGTGCTCTTTCCCAACGTCGTGGTGTACGATCGCTGCGTCCTCGGCAATCGCGTGACCATACATGCCGGTTCCGTGGTCGGCGAAGATGGGCTGGGTTACGCGCCGTACGAGGGGAAATGGGTGAAAATCCCTCAGGTCGGACGGACCGTCATCGGCGACGACGTGGAGATCGGTGCCAACTGCGCCGTGGATCGGGCCACGCTGGGGCGCACCGAGATCGGGACAGGAACGAAATTCGGGAACGTGATCGTCGTCGGACACGGTACGAAGATCGGACCGGACTGCCTTTTCGTCGGGCTCGTGGGCATCGCCGGGTCGGTCAACATTGGACGACACGTCACACTTGCGGGACAAGTCGGGGTGGCCGGACATTGCTCCATCGGCGATGACGTTCAAGTGGGCGCGCAGGCGGGAATCTCCGGAGATGTACCTGCCGGCATGAAGCTGCTGGGAAGCCCGGCGATAGAGCTGAACGAAGCCAAACGGGCCATGATCGCGGTTCAGAAATTGCCGGAACTGGTCAAGCGCGTGCGCGAGCTCGAGCGGGAAGTGGAAAAACTGCGAGGCGGCGGCCGGACATCATGAGTCGAGCCGGACAACCGGAATCCTCGCGGCTGGGCATTATCGCCGGAGCCGGTCGATTCCCCTTCATGGTTGTCGAGGGCGCCCGGCGCGCCGGCTGTGAGTGCATGGTCATCGGCTTACGAGGCTTCGCCGATCCCGCACTGTCACGGCTGGCCGATGCCTTCTGCTGGTCGGGGCTGGCCCGGCCGGGTAGCTGGATCAGACTTCTCCGAAGGTTCGGCGCCCGTGAGGTCATCCTTGCCGGGTCGGTGCGCAAGACGGAGATGTACGGCCGGTTCCGGTTGATCAAGTATCTGCCCGACTGGACCGCCATCCGGCTCTGGTTTTTTGAGATCGCGGACAAGCGTAACGACACCGTATTGTCAGCCGTCGCTGAAAAGCTCGCGAGACAGGGCATCATCATGCAGCCATGCATGAAATACAGCGCAGAAGACATGGCACCGGAAGGCGTGCTCACGCGCCGAGCGCCGAACGATGCACAGCGGGCGGACGCCACGTTCGGCTGGACGATCGCCCGAGAGATGGGACGCCTCGACATCGGGCAATCCGTCGCCGTGAAGGAGAAGGAAGTTATCGCGGTCGAAGCGATCGAAGGCACCGACCGCATGATCGAACGCGCCGGAGCCCTCTGTCGCGCGGGCGGGTGGACCCTGGTCAAGGTCGCCAAGCCGAACCAGGACATGCGTTTTGACGTGCCCACGGTCGGGCCCGACACCATTGCCCGCCTCAAGCAGCACGGGGGCAAGCTGCTCGTCATCGAGGCAGGACGAACCGTCATTGTCGAGCGTGAACGAATGATCGCCGATGCTGAAGCGGCGGGCGTCGTGATCATGGGACTCCGTGAGCCGTACTTAGCAGACTTTGGAACAGTCACGCTCGTGGGATGGGGATCATGAGACGGGCCCTTTCGCTTGATTTGAGAACGCACGTTGCAACGTTCTTGCTGGTCGCGTCGATTCTCGTCGCTGGTTGCGCTACCACGGGGCGCGGTGCCGGCGCCAAGAAAGATCGCGACCTCGCCCAACTGGTGGAATGGATGACCGGTTCATTCTCCAGTACGGCGCAACACGAGTCCGATCCGGACAACTTCTACGATATCCGCCTGCACATGGTGCCGATCTGGCCGGCGCGCCGCGATGCAACATGGATGTACGTCGAGCAGTCCGCCGCGGCCACGCCGGATAAGCCGTATCGCCAGCGCGTGTACCGAATCTCACGCGAAGCCGATCGCGTGCTTGAGAGTCGCGTGTTCGAACTGCCGGGCGACCCGCTTCGTTTTGTCGGCGCCTGGCGGGAAAGACATCCGCTGGCCCTCGTTTCGCCGGAGCAGCTCACGCCCCGCAAGGGCTGCGCCATATTGCTGCGACGCTCGCCGAACGGCTGGTTTGAGGGATCAACCCCCGGCCGGGAGTGCACAAGTACGTTGCGAGGTGCATCGTACGCTACATCCGAAGTCACCGTCGCCTCGTGGGGTCTGCGCACCTGGGATCGCGGCTTTGACGCCGCCGGCAAGCAGGTCTGGGGATCGACCGCAGGTCCCTACGAATTTCGCCGCAGCGTCGAGAAGGCCGGTGTTGAATAGCCCCGCTTCCGATTGCCCCCAGTTCTCCGCAAGGCGCGCCGCGCCGCACACCGATGAATCTCTGTATGCGGCCAGTGGGCGTTTGTTCAGCGCCCCCACAACCGATGGACAGAGGCCGGAGGGACGACTCCGCGTTGATCATGGACGGCATGACACAAATCCAAGGGAATGTGCTCCCCAGCGCCGGACCGGCGAGCGAGGCCTACGCGATCATCGCCGGAGTGCACCGGCAGCTTTCGGTTTCGCCGCACGCGCCGACACTGCGGCTGAGAATCGCGCGAGAATATGCTCGCCTGGGGCTCGTCCGTCCGGCGCGAGACTTGCTTTCGTCGATCCCGGAAAATCACGCATCCGCGCAGCGATTCAACCCCGACGAGGAAGGAAGCGACGCTGCGAGTGAAGCTGGGAGAATGTCCCGGGCGCTTGCGGGACGTCCCGATGGCCGGGTGCCCTGGTCTCGATACGCCACCCGGTTTGAGCGGAACCTTCAGGCACTCGAATCGCGCAACGTCGATGTGACGGGCATCCGCCGGGCATGGCGCGCATCGCACCGGCAATTCGAGCTCTACGAAGATGCCTGCGGAAACGAACAGGTGCGATGGATCGAACCGTCGGGGTGGCGGTGGATACCGGACCTCGCCGACCATCGCGCCGAGGCGGATCGACATCCGCTCCCGCCCGACATCGGCAACGCCTTCCCGGGGCCCTATCTTTTCGAGGGCCTCGACCTCGGCCACCTTTTCGAGCGCATCTACGACCGCACGCTCAACAGCTTTCTTCGACATTCCAGTGCGCTGTATGTCGTGGAACCCGACGCAGCGCTGCTTTCGATCGCGCTCCACCTGCGGGACTGGTCCGATCGGCTCGCCGACGAGCGGCTTTTCCTGTTCACCGGCGAAGGCGCCGCGCAGCGGTTTGTCGACTTGCTCCGGGCGAACGTCGACCTTCCCGTTCCCGCCCACGCGTTCACGCTCGGTCGTTTCCGATTGGGGCCGTCGCCGGGTGCCGTGGCTGCTGCGCAGACCGTTTTGGCAGAGCGTGAGCAGGCTGCGCTGCAATCATGGGAAGCATTGCAGCGGCAGTACGCCGGACGCGATGTCTCTTATTGGGCGCGGCGTTTTGACGAGGCGCTTTCGGGGAAGGGCGCACCGCTGAGAATCCTGTCCGCGGTCAGCGTCCATACGACGTTTCTCCAGCATTCCGTGCGTGATGCCCAGCGAGCGTTCGAGTCGCTGGGGCACACCTGCGAGGTGCTCAAGGAGCGCCGGCCGCATGAGGTCGTGGGGCTGGCAACCTATCACGATACCATTCGCCGGCTCGACCCCGACGTGTTCTTCAATCTCGATCACCTCCGCCCCGAGTTCGGGCAGATCGTTCCCGAGAACCTGCCCATACTGACATGGGACCAGGACCAGCTTCCGCACGTGTTCACGGACGAGAATCTTCGCCAGGTCGCGCGGCACGACTTTCTGACTGGATGCTCCAAGACGCGGTGGCTCATGGCGGGCTGCGATCCGAGGCAGTTTCTTTCAGCGATCGTGCCTACATGTCCGGAGCAGTTCGGCGGTGAGCCGCTCACTGAGGAAGAACGAACGCGTTACGCATGCGACGTGTCATACGTCAGCCACGCATCGCAGACGCCGCGAGCGTTTCATGAAGAAGAGCGGAAAAAGGCGGGCGATCCTCGACTCGCTCATTTGCTGGATGAGTTGTACGAGCTCGCGCTCGTGGAACTTGCGCAGGCGAGAACCATGCACAGCGGACTGCCCCGGTTGATCCTGCGCGAGGCCACGCGCCGAACCGGAATCAGCGTGGACGAAGCGGGCGCCCGGCAACTGTGCGGCTGGTATCTGTGGCGCCTGGGTGATCGCATTTTTCGCCACGAAGCGTTGGAATGGGTGGCGGCATGGGCGCGGCGCGCGCGGCGTCGCTTTCGCATCTACGGCAATGGCTGGGATCGGCATCCGACCCTGGCGGAGTTCGCGGCCGGTCCGGCAGAAAACGGGCGGGAGCTCATTGGCGTATACCGGGCGTCGCGGATCAACCTGCAACTGATGCCCGCCGGGTTCATCCATCAGCGGGCCTTGGACGGGCTGGCAGCCGGGGGATTCTTCCTCTCGCGGCGTGTGCCGCATGATCTAATGAGCGGGACACTGCGGCAGCTCGCGGCGCGGCTGGATGCGCTGAATCTGCACACGATGCGAGATGTGCTTGCCTGCGAGGACGGCGAATTATGGGAAAACCTGCGGACGTTTTGCGGACGGGGACTCGATGACGTCGATCCGGGCGATGATTACATCGTGGCCAATCTGCGCATGGCAGCCGAGCTGCCCTACCCGGACGAAGCATTCCCCGGGTTCGCGGACCTCGTGTTTGACTCGGCCGAGGAATTCGAACGCGTGGCGGAGCGGTTCCTGGAGGGGGAGGCGCTGCGGCAGGAAATCGTACACCGAATGCGCGAGGTGGTAATCGAGCGGTTCAGCTACAAGGCGCAGATGGGGAAGTTTCTTGAGGAGATGGGGAAGTACCTGAGGCAAGTCGTGGAGCAGTCGTAACGGGATGCGAACCGCGTGCCAAGCGACACGCGAACCGCATGCCCCACAAGATGCTCCGCAGGGCGGAACCTACTTTCCCGCGGTCGCAATTCGCTCTCTCCCGCCCATGTATCCCCGCAGCGCTTTCGGAATCGTGATCGATCCATCGGCGTTCTGGTTCAGCTCCAGCAGCGGGATGAGAATACGCGGAGAGGCGATGACGGTGTTGTTGAGCGTGTGGCAATAATGGATCTTCTTGGCTCCGTCACGATAGCGGAGCATGAGGCGGCGAGCCTGGAACTCGTAAAAGCGTGACGCGGAGTGCGTCTCGCCGTAGGAATTTCGCGAGGGCATCCACGTCTCGATGTCGTACTTTTGCACTTGCCCCATGCCCAGGTCGCCGGTGCAAACGTTGACCACGCGGTACGGCAGCTCCAAGGCCTGAAGTACCGCCTCCGCGTTGGCCATGATCTCCGCGTGGAATCGCTTGCTCTCTTCCACGTCATTTCGACAGAGCACGACCTGCTCGACCTTGTCAAAAAGATGTATGCGATACAGCCCGTACGTATCCTTGCCGGCCGCACCGGCCTCGCGGCGGAAGCACGTGCTCAGAGCGCACAGGCGGACCGGCAGGTCCTGCTCGGCCAGAATCTCGTCGGTGTGAAACGCGGTGAGCGGCACCTCGGCCGTGCCCACGAGAGAGAGCGTATCGCGTTCGCAAAGGTACGCCTGATCGCGACCGGTGGGAAAGTAGCCCGTGCCATACATGACCTCTTCCTTCACGAGGACGGGTACGACCATGGGCTGATAGCCGCGGGCGACGACGGTGTCCTGGGCGAGACGCAGTACAGCCTGGTGGAGCAAGGCGCCGTCACCGCGAAGGACATAGTTGCGTGAGCCGGCCAGCTTCACGCCGCGTTCCACGTCGATGATGCCCAGGGCGGCGCCGAGCTGAATATGATCCTTGGGTTCAAAGTCGAACGCGGGGATCTCGCCCACGCGGCGGATTTCGGCGTTCTCAGATTCGTCCTTTCCGAGCGGCGCATCCGGATCGGCCGGCTGGGGAATCGTCAGCATCAGGCGATCGAACTCCTCGACGACGGAACCCTGCTCGTCCTCCAGCGCTTTGACGCGCGGCTTGATGTCTGCAAGCTCGGCCTGAACCCGCTCTGCCTCGGCTTGAATGTCCTCGTGCGTTTTGCCCTCGGCTACCGCCCGGCGATACCAATCCGACTTTGGATTGCGCAGCAGGCCCACGCGGGAGCCGTCTTCTTTGACCCTCGTGCGAAGCGTATCGAGTTCCTGCTGAATCTCCCGGCGGCGCTGGTCCACCTGGATGAGCCGATCCAGTTCGCAGGTAATGCGCTTGTCGATCGCACCCTGTCGAACGCGATCCACGTTCTCGCGGATATATTTGATGTCGAGCATGAATTGCCCCGTTGGGTAATCCGCCCGGCGAAACCACGTGCGTCGCCCCGTGCGGCAGTGGAGTATTTCGGTCAGGCAAGTTCCGGTGTCAAGCGGGTACGATCCGCACCGAATGGATTGGGCCCGGGCCCGCCCGATCGCCCATTACGGAAAAAAGCAGCGCCCCGCCATCACGAAGACGACGAGGCGCTGCAGGGTTCGAAGCCATGTTCACCAGGCCGCCGGAACTCCCGAGATTCGACCGGCGGCGACTCGACAGCAACTACGAACCGGCGATCAGAGCATCAAGCTGGGTCTTGAGAACCTGCTCGATGTCCGGCTTGGCGCCGATGTTCACATGCTTGACCATGCCGTTGCGATCCACAACGACCATCGTGGGGAAGCTCGTAGCCTTGAACGCCCCGCCGACGGCGTTGGGCTTGTCGTGCGCGAATTCCAGCTTCGAGCCCGTGGCATCAAAGATCTTCTTGGCCTCGTCCGTCTCGTAAGCCTGGCGCATCGTCTGCACGACGTTGACGAAGCGAACGCCCTTGGATTCGTATTCCTCGCGAACCTTCTCGACGTTCGGAACCTGCCGCTTACAGAAGCCGCAGTTCGGGGCGACGAAGTTCAGGACCGTGGCCGGATGCTGGGCCAAGGTCGCATTACTCAGCTTCTTGCCCTCGATCGTCTCGATGCTGAATTGGGGAGCGGGTTTGCCCACGAGGTCCTCCGCCGGTCGGCGACGCGCCCGGCGCTCAGCCGGCGCGGAGCCTGCCAAACTCGAAGGAACGGACTTTCCGGCCACGAGGGCATCCAACTGCCCCTTCATCTTCGACTCGAGATCGGCGATGTTGCCCACGTTGATCGCCTCGACATTGCCGCTCTGGCCGACGATCACCATCGTGGGGAATCCATTCGCCTGATAGAGCGGGCCGACCTTGTTGTCGGCGTCATGGGCCAGCTCAAGATGCGAACCGGCGTTCTTGAAGATGTCGATGACCTGGTCCGTCTCGTACTTCTGCCGCATGGTCTGAACGACATTCACGAAGCGGACGCCCTTCGGCTCGTACTCCTTGCGGATCTCGTCGACGCGCGGAACCTGCTTCTTGCAGAACCCGCAATTGGCCGCAACGAAATTGAGCACCGTGGCCTTGTTGCTGCCGAACGTCGTATTTCCAACGGACTTCCCTTCCACGGTATTGATGGCAAACGCCGGGGCGGGCTTGCCGATGCCAAAGCCACCGGCCGGGCTCGGACGCGGCGTCGGTGCGGGCGGATCGGCGTCCGCTCCCTTGACCGGCTTGCCGGCGATCAGGGAGTCGAGCTGGCCTTTCACGCGCGTCTCGAGATCGCCAATATTGCCGACGTTCACGGCCTGGATCTTGCCGTCCTTGCCGACGATCACCATCGTCGGGAAACCGGTCGCCTTGAACTGCGGGCCGACCTTGTTGTCCGGGTCAGGGGCGAGCGTCAGGTTTGAACCGGCCTTGTGGAAGATGTCCACGATCTGGTCGGGCTCGAACTTCTGCCGCATCGTCTCGACGACATTGACAAATCGAACGCCTTTCGGCTCGTACACTTTGCGGATTTCCTCCAGCCGCGGCGTCTGCTTCTTGCAGAATCCGCAGTTGGCCGCAACGAAGTTCAGAACCGTGGCGGGGTGCTTCCCAAAGTCCGCGCTCGAAACGGTCTGTCCGTCGACGGTCTTCAGGCTGAAAGACGGTGCCGGTTGGCCGACCATTTCCTCGGCGGGGCGACGGCGTCGCTGCGTGGGCTGAGCGGGCTTGTTATCCGCCGGCTTGGCTGCGAGCTCCGCCTTGACCGGCGAGTCCTTGGACACAGACTTGCCCGACAGCAACGTATCCAGTTGCGATTTCACCTGGCTCTCGAAATCGGCCATGTTCCCGATATTTACAGCCTCGACCTTGCCGCTCTTTCCGACCACGACCATGGTTGGATAGCCGGTCGCATAATACTCCTGGCCAACCTTGTTGCTGGCATCTTTGGCAAGGTCAATATTCGAGCCAATGTCCTTGAACACCGCGGCAATCACGTCCTCGCCGAATTCCTTGCCCATGGTCTCCACGACGTTGACGAAGCGGATCCCCTTCGGCTCGTACTCCTTGCGAATCTCCTCCAAACGTGGAACCTGCTTCTTGCAGAAGCCGCAATTGGCCGCCACGAAGTTCAGGATGGTCGCGGGATGCTTGTCGAAGTTCTCGCTGCCGATCTCCTTGCCGCTCATCGTCTTGAGGTTGAAACCGGGCGCGGGCTTGCCGACCAAATCCTGCGGAGTCTGTCGCGTGGGGGGACGTCGTTGCGCCGCCCGTTTCTCTTCCAGATCAGCCGTCTTGATCGGCGTACGAACGACCCGTCCCGACACGGGAATCTGAATGACGGGCATGGCACTGTCGTCGGTCTTGAGCGTGACCATCCGTCCGCCGTCCGGCGGCATGTAGTTCGGCGGCGTCTCGACATTGACGATGTAGGCCTTGCCGGGAGTCTGCTCATTCACCGTGACCTTGATCTCCGGATCGTCGCTCATCCCTTCCAGAATGTGCACCGGGCTCTTCCCGTAGTTCGTGACGCGTACCGGTCGAAGGCGGATATTCCCGCCGGCCTGCATTCCGTCAATCGGCGAAATGATGATCTGCGACGGACTGACATCCAGGCGCTCCGGCACCGTGGCATTGGCCACAACCGGAATGCTGCTTCGCTCCTCGATGTTGGTGAGGAGGTTCACCTTCGCATACTGCGGTCCGGTGGTATACGGCGGCGTCATCTTGATCCGCAGCTCGTATTCCTTGCCCGGCTCGACCTCGCTCAAATCGAACGTGAACGGCGGCTTGCTCGTCTCATCCAGAGAGATCTTCAACGGCTGTTCCACGTTGCTGACGATCTTGATCACGCGCTCATGGGGCTCGTCGGCCGTTACCTTGCCGAAGATCGCGTTTCCCGGAAGCACGTCCACGTGCTGCTTGGCGACGCCGGTCAGGCCGAGCCGCAGCTCCCGCTTCTTGGGATCGTTTGTGCTGATGGTGATGGACTTGCGGAATCGGCCGTTGAGCCGAATGCTGTTCAGCGAGAACGGGAATTCGCCCGACTCGCCCGCTTCGATCCGCTGCGGATACGGACCGGCAATGGTGCAACCGCACCCCGGCTTCACGCGCAGGATCTCGAGCGGGGCGTCGCCGGTGTTCTTGAGCTTGAACGTGGCGTCCAGCTTGGGCCCGGCCCAGATTTCTCCGAAGTCAAAGTCCTCGCTGCCGACGATCTCGACGCTGGGCGCCGGACCGTCCTGCTGAGGCATGACTGCCATCGTGGGAACGTTCGTTCGGGATTCCCCGGTGGCAGACTTTGGTGCAACCTTCATCGGCGGCGGCTTCGCTTCCACCCACCCCGCAAGCACGAACGAAATCGCAAACGCCGTTACCAAGATTGCCTGCGCCTGCTTCCAATGCTGTTTCCGATCCATGATGGTCATCCTCATTACTCGCCCTCGCTTTTGATCCTGACGAATCCGGAACTTTCTGGAACTGATGGTTGCTGCCGAAGGCCGTCGATCCTGCCTCGCAAGCTCTTCAACCGGGAGCAGTCTTGAATCAGCAAAGTGATTCAGAGAGTCCCACACCCCCTCTATCATCGAGATCGGTCTATATAACCCTCGGGACGTTGAACGATCAACGCGACGGAAGCTATGTTACGGCAGCGTTACCGCCTCGTTATGTTCAGATTCGCCCTTTTCGGGCGTCGAGACGGCGGTTTCTCTGCCGTCGTCCCTGACCACTCTGAATTGCCGCCCGCGCGGACTCCGGTTACATCTTGTGTCCGTGCTGACCGAGGAACGGACACCATTTCGTCGCCTGCTGCTGCTCATCGGCTCCTTCGGGCCGCTGGGGCATGCGCCGGCATCCGGCACGGTCACGGTCGCCTTGATCGGCGTTCCTCTGTACTGGTTGCTCAGCACCTACCTCGGCCTGCCGCCGGCCGCGTACCTCGCGCTCGTTACCGCACTGACGCTGTTCGCGGTCTGGCTCCACGATGTCGGCGACCGGATCCTCCGCAAGAAGGACAGCTCGACCCTGGTCTGGGATGAGATCGTCGGGTTTCTTATCGGCGTCGCCTTTGTGCCCTTCTCCTGGCCGATCGTGATCATCGCCTTTTTCCTCGAACGCGCCATCGACATTGCGAAAGTGCCTCCCGCCCGCTGGATCGAAGACCGCTGGCCCGGAGGCTGGGGCGTCGTCGGCGATGACGTCGTGGCCGGAATCTACACCTGTCTCCTGCTCCATTTGCTCACTTGGTGCTTCCCCGGTCTGCAAGGCTTGCCAGGATAGCCCAACTGCGTCCGGAAAAGACCTGCGCGAATAAAAAACAAGGTGTGGCCTAAACGCCGGCAGCCGCTCGCGCATCCATCTATTCGACGGATCGAGCGGCACGGCCGCCGGGGTTAACGCACGCGACGAGATTCAGATGCCGTCCGGCCAATCGGACAAAACTTCGCCCACGCCCTCGATCCACCGGTTGGGCGAATTCGATCCGCTGGAACGTCAACGGCTCGTCCGCCTGGCCTACCGCTTCGTTTGGAATCTGCACGACGCGGAAGACGTGGTGCAGGACGCGCTGGTTACGGCGCGCCAGAAGGCGAACGACGTCAAGGAGCCGAATCGATGGTGGAACTGGCTGATGCGAATCGTGGTGCAACGCTGCCATCTGCAGAAGCGTCGGCAACGGATGCGCCGACGAGCGGAATCATTACTCCCGTCTCGTGCCGAGAAGCATGTAGAGTCCACGACCGATCAGCTTTCTCCTCAAGCAACACGACTGAGAACGGCGTTGCTCGAATTGCCCGACCGACAGCGCGATGTGCTTGTACTTCGCCATCTGGAGGACATGCCCTTCGAGCAGATCGGCGAAGTGCTGGGCATCTCGCCCGTGACAGCGCGAGTTCATGCCCATGCAGGGAGGGAAGCCTTGCGCAAGCGGCTGACCTGCGCGGAGGGCGCGCCCGGCAGCGGGCGTAACGACCTCTGAATCTCGGAGAGTTTCCCCATGCGTTGCGAAGAAGCGCGAGATTATTGGCAAAATCGACTCGACGGCGGCAGCGAGGTTCCGGAGTACGAGGCTCACTTGTACTCCTGCCCCGCGTGCCGCGCATACGTCGAACAGATAACGGCTGTTGTCGACGGCCTCCGCGAACTGCGAAACGCTACGGAACACGTCGGCCTGTCGTCAAGGGATATTCGCTCACCCAGGACCCGCCTCCCGCGCGCGTATCGCATGTTGCGAATCGCCGCAGCGGTGGCGATCGTCGCGACAGCCGGGTTCATCTTTGTAAACCGGTCTGGTGAGACCGCAAGAGTATCAAACGTCTCGGTCGTTCCGGATTCGCCCGATGCTGCACCACCAGATGCCTCGCTCGCATCCGGGCGACATGGCCCGATCGCCGGTATGACGCTGCGTGGCACAAGCGAAGGCCGGTTTCTCGCCGTCGCGGATGCGCATCCGCGTGGCGGAGTGCAGGTGTATTGGCTGTTTCCAACCCTGGATGAAGGGTCAGGGGCAAAGCGCTGAATACGGAGTTTTCTGCGGCGCGTTCGATGCGATTGCGAGGCCTCAGCGCATTGGACGCCGCGGCACGTTGAACAAGTAGATCCGAAGGAGTGATAGTCATGACGCAGTCTCGCTTTTTCATGCTCTCGACGATGGTAACAGGTGTAATCGCTGCCGCGGCGCTGGCCGAGCCACCCGCCCCCGAAGCGGGTTCATTCGACCTCACGCTCGGAAAGAACCTCCAGGTGCTCCGGCTCGAGCACGCACACGCTCCGGCGGTCGCCCACGCGCTGAAGGAACTCAGCGCCGAAGGCGGGATTCTCGCCGGCTTCCACGCGTCCGCCGTGAACGATACCACCCTGATTGTCCGAGCCCGCGAGGAAATGATGGGGGCCGTGCGCAGCGTTGTCGAAGAACTCGACAAACCTGCAACGTCCCTGTCTTCCGATTCAACAACGGCGTTTCTGCCGCTCGGCAATGTCTCGACCGCCACCCTCGGGCCGGTTATCGACACGATCCTCAGCAAGCCCCGGGAGCAATTCGCATTGGATCCTCTCAACCACCGCCTCGTGGTTCGTGCGTCACCGGCGTCCGTCGCCCGGGTCGCAGCATTCCTGAAGGAGGCCGATGCTTCGCCCTCGCCTCTACAACTCGAATTCCACTTTCTCCGCGGATCACTCAGTGGAAACGCGAGAGGCGATGCCCCGAATCTGCCCAAGAGCCTCCAATCCGTCGCCTCGGCTCTGCGCGAGGGAGGATGGAACGCCATCGAAGACCTCGCCCCGATTATCATCACGTCGGGCGGCGAGGGAGGCTTCTCGTCCTCCAGCGCGATCAACCGTAAAACGACCGACGGCACCGGCGAAGTGCTCGAATTCGCGGTGAAAGGAACCGCCCGGCCCTTGCCGGAAACGGAATTCGCACAGATGGAAATTCGCGGACAGGTCTTCGGGGAATTCGGCCCGGACGAGGAAAAGCCCGAAGGTCGCACGCAGTTTGATGTCAACACGACGTTGACGCTGAAGCTCGGCGAGTACGTGGTCCTCGCGGCCGCGCCCAGCACGACTTCGGCGGGCGACGCCATCGCCCTTGCAGTGCGTGTCACCACGAAATGACCGATCATTCGATTGGAGCGGCCCGCGGAACCGACCTCGCGAAAGCGAATCATGTGTCGCCTCTCGCGTCGGAGCCGTGGGCTGCTTCCGTCTTTCCACTCGGCCCGGCTTCACCTGCCGAGCGCTTGACGCCCGGCTTAGCGCGCCGGCTCCTACCCCGCAGATTCACCCTTCTTGTCCAGCCAACTGGTCACCAGCCAGAAGATCCACAACGCCACGAACGCCGCCCCGCCGATCGCCGCGAACACGAACCAGATGTAGTGGGCATGGGCGTAGGCTTCGGGCAACGCACTCCCCGTCGCGATCGCCGTTTCCCACTGCCGTTGCACGGCTTCCGGCAGCGTCGCCGGATCGGGGCAGTAGCGAACTAGCAGGTCACCCGCCAGGATGAATCCTACGAACCATGCGATAAAAACGGTCAGATTCTGATAGCCCATGTACAGCCCCTCCTCTCCCGGTGGGGCCTGTTTCGACGCGAACTCCAGGAATTTCGGGGAGAGGAAGCACTCGGCCAGGCCGATCATGGCAATGCCCACGATGGCCATCACCGTGAGAGGATGCAGGGTGAAGGCACCGAAATCGATCAAAGACCCCGCGATTCCTTCCAACATAGGAGTCAGAGCAATGCTCAATGCCGCGAGCGGTATGATGAAAAGCCCAATGCCAATCGAGATAACCGGCTTGAGATTTCGCACCATATGCGTGATGGGCACGACCAGCAATACGACAATGAGCGGATTGATGTTCGCCAGCCATTCGGGCTTGGCCGCTTCGCCCTGCAGGCGCAGGACGTACTTGGGAATGCTCGCATACAGCTGTCCCTGAATCAACCAAAAACCAGCGATGATGACGATCAGGGCCATAAACCGGAAGTTGAGCACGACCTTGAACAGCCCGGTCAGCACTTCACTCGGCCGCTTGGCCGTGCCGGGAGTATCCTCGTGGCGATAGAACAGCGCCGTGACAATGAACCCGCAGACGGCCATCGCCGAGGCATAGTACATGATGTGCTCGAGGCTCCAATATTCGCGGAGCGGAGCGGCCACGGTCTTGCCCGTGAAGCTTCCGACGTTGACCATGAAGTAGAATATCGAAAAGGCCCGGGCGCGGTTGGTATCGTCGGAACTCAGCGATACCGTCCCGCTGATCACCGGCTTGACGATCGCCCCGCCTATCGCGACGAACCCCAGCGCCGCAAGCGTTGAGACCTTGCCGGGAACGGCGCCCATTAGCAAGTACCCGATGGCCAGCAGGGCAAACGCCGCCATCAAGGCCCGCCGAAACCCGATCTTGTCGGCCAGCGCTCCCATGAATAGCGGCATGAGATAAAGCACGGCGGCAAAGGTCCCGGAAACCACGCCCGCCTCCCGATCGCTGAACTCGACGACCCGACTGAGGTACAGCGTCAGCGAAATGAACATGCCATAGTACGCCGCACGCTCGAAAAGCTCGCCGACGTTAGCGATCCAGAATCGTGCGGGGTAGCGCCACGTGAGCCTGGGCTCGGCCGCGACGAATTCTTTCGTCATTGAGTGCGCTCCTTTGAACGACAGGGAGGCTCCGGTCGTGGCGGATCTTACACGCAGATGTGCCCGTTCGGAACCCGATACCTCCGACTGGACGGACGTTGCGGGCCGACTAGACTGTCATCCGTCCACGCATCATGCGGGCGATTCGCGCGGAATCGTCGCGATCTTTCGCCGGAGAATTGGCCTTGGTGACGACTCTTCGACGCTTCGAGGTGCAGGCCCGGTACGCTCTCCTGCTCGGCATTCTCGCCGTGCCACCGTTTGTCGCGGGTGCGGCGCTGGTAGCGAGAAACTACAATCCCGACGTCGGCCGCATCGTGTACGGCGAGAAGCGTCTGTTCGTACCCGCCCTGCTCGGGTGTCTGGCGGTATCAATCTTGCTGGGCGGAGTAGCGTTCGTGTTGGGTTTCAACAGCGCCGGGCAGCGACGGAACGAGCGCCCCGTGTTTTCCTGGATTGGATTTTTTCTCGGCGGCACGATCTGCACGCTCAGCCTGATCCTGCTGCTGGCGTTCATGATGCTGCGGCACAAGCTCGTCGCCGCCTGAATCGGTCCTCGCCGCGTCATTCACGCGGCGACCTCGTGAGGATTCCCATGCTTGCCCTCCACCAGAAGATTCTCCAGGATATGCTTTCCATTCCCACGGCACCCTTCGCCGAACACGCCGTCATCGATTACGTGAGAAAATTCTGCCAGAAGCTGGGCACGCCGCGGGTTGCTGAGGACAAGGTCGGCAATCTGCTCGTGCACATTCGCCAGGGCAATCGCAAGGTCACCCGCCCCGTGTGCATCACCGCCCACCTCGACCACCCCGGCTTCATCGCGGACAGGATGCTCGGCGGCAAGCGCCTGCGGGCCTTTTGGCGCGGCGGCGTCCCGAAAGAGTATTTCGTCGGCACGGGCGTACGCTTTTACACCGACGGCGGTGCCGTGAAAGGTAGGATCAGGTCGATCAAGACCGTCGATCGCGATGGGCAGAAACGCGTCGATACCTGCACCGTGGAACTCGCTCGCGCGGCCGACGTCCCCCACGGGACCGTCGGCATGTGGGACCTGCCCGATCCGCAGATCCGGAACGGGCGCATTCATGCCCGCGGATGCGACGACATCGCCGGGGCGTCGGCCATGCTCTGCGCCATGGAATCGCTCGTCCGCCGCAACGTTTCCTGCGACACGTATTACCTCTTCACGCGGGCCGAGGAGGTCGGCTTCATCGGGGCCATCGCCGCCGCCCGGCTCAAGACCATTCCGAAGAAATGCCTTGTCGTAGCCATGGAGAACAGCTCCCAGCTTCCCAATGCCCGCATGGGTGACGGACCTATCCTCCGCGTCGGCGATCGCGCCAGCACGTTCACGCCTGCGGTGACATCGTTCTGTCACCGCGTCGCCCGCGAGCTGGCCTCGACCGACTCCTCCTTCAAATATCAGCGCAAGCTCATGGACGGCGGCACGTGCGAGTCCAGCGCCTACTGCGTGCTGGGCTACGAGGCCACCGGCATGTGCCTCGCCCTGGGTAACTACCACAACATCGATGCCAAGCGCCGCAAGATCGCCCCGGAGTTCATCGACCTGAGCGACTTCGAGAACGTGGTGAAATGGTTCGTGGAGCTGGCCCGCACCCCCCATGCCTACGCCGGCCGGGACGATGTGCTGTACGATCGCATCATCGACCTGGAAAAAACCTACCGCACCCTTCTGCGCCGATCCGTCAGGAAACCGGCGTAGAGCTCGCTCAACCAGGAGCGTCGAAGGGCCATTGAACGCGTCATTCCGGTGAAGGCCGGAATCCAGGCCCGCCGCTAACGAAGCACACTGAACTTGGCCTGTGCGCGAGTGCCCGTGGAAACGGCGACCCCCAGCAGCGCGGCCGCGTTGTCCTCCCAGCACCGCTTCGCGGAATGATGCGATGGCAGTTCCAGAGTGATCGTCGGGATGCCCTGCTCGATGCCCGCCCAGGTGCCGAAGCTCCCCGGCGTGGGGTAACCGATGCTCTCTGCCAGGGGATAGCCGTTCACGCGAGACATGCGCTTAGCGACGCGCCTCGCCGGGCCGTCGTAGTTGACGCAATAGCGATTCCGATCGATGGAGTGGATGGTCACGATAAGCGCAGGCTGATGGTGCTCCACAGCGCGGATGACCGCCCGCGTCTCCGGCTCGCTTGCCGGCCTTGAGCCCCCGTACATGCGACTTCGCTCCGCCAGCAGTGTCCAATTATCCGTTGGGAAATTGCGATTGATGTCCACACCTCGCGCGTTACGCCGCTTCCGCAACGCAAACCCGTCCGGGTTCACGCAGGGCACGATCAGCCAATGCGTCTCCCGGCTGTTCTTCCGAGCCGCAGGCTTGAGCCCGCGCGATCCTGATCCGCCTTCAAAAATCTGGGCGAGTGAGCGGATCAATCGCTGTGCAATATCGACGCTCTTCGGCTCGTCGCCGTGCGTGCCCCCCAGAATCAATACGCGAGGACGCCCGCCGCGACCGATTTCGAAAGCCTCGATGCGCCGGCCTTCGATCGATCGTCCCAGCAGGATCACGGGCAACCAAAACCTCGATCATGGCGTGGAAGAAAACCGCGGCCAGCCCGAACGCCCGGCGGTCAATGAAAATGGACCTGTTACGTTCCTCTGTGGCGGAATTCGTCTACGACGCCACGTCGCGCGAACGCGAGACCGGTGCAGCCAGGCGGTTGCTTCGACTCGTGAGTCGGCGGGCACTCCGCTGCTTGGTAACCTTCCCGCGCACAGGTTCGCTGGCCGATTCGAAGAACCGGCCCAGATTGCGGATTCGCTCCTGCCGCTTGGCCACCAGCGATTCCAGCGTCATCCGCTTCAGGTGCGTCAGCGACTCGGTGATGTACTTCTCGAGGTTCTCCGCCGCCGCCTCGGGATCGCGGTGCGCCCCGCCGACGGGCTCGTCAATGATGTCGTCGATGATGTTGAGACCCTTGAGATCCGCGGCCGTGAGCTTCAGAGCTTCGGCGGCATGCTGCCTTCGCTCCGCCGTCTTCCACAGAATCGCCGCGCATCCTTCCGGCGAAATGACGGAATAGAACGCGTTGCGGAACATGGCCACGCGGTCGCCCACACCCAGCCCGAGTGCTCCCCCGCTGCCGCCCTCGCCGATCACCACGCAAACGACCGGCGTCCGCAGGCGGGACATCTCCATCAGGTTTACCGCGATGGCTTGGGCAATCCCGCGCTCCTCGGCCCCAATGCCCGGATACGCACCCTGCGTGTCAACCAGACAGACGACCGGGAGCCCGAACTTCTCTGCCAGCCGCATCTTGAGCAGGGCCTTGCGATATCCTTCCGGATGGGCACATCCGAAGTGGCACGCCACGCGCTCCTTCGTATCCTTACCCTTGTTGTGGCCCATGACCATCACCTTGTGTGCCCCGATTCGAGCAAACCCGGTGATGATCGCCTTGTCGTCGCCATAGGCGCGGTCCCCGTGAAGCTCACAGAAATCGCGAAAGATCATGCGGAGGTAATCTGGAACCAGCGGCCGGGCGCTGTGGCGGGCTACCAGAACTGTCTCCCACGGCGTCAATCCCGAGTAGATGCGCTTCAGTGTCGCCTGATACTGCTCGCTCAGACGGCGAATCTCTTCACCCGCATCGTTGCCGTTGGTGCTCGCCCGCTGCCCCAATTCTGCGATCGCACGATCGATCTGCTGGAGCGAACGCTCAAACTCAAGGTATTGGACGGCAGGAACCGCCGCCCGAGAATCCGGTACGGTCGTCATATCGATTGATCCGCGTTGATTTCGTAGGTCCAATGTCCTCGGCCGACCTGAGTGCCGCCACGACCGAGGCTCCGCGCCTTGGGATGATCAATTTCTCCCCTACAGGTTACCGCGGAACGGCAATTCGACAAGTGCTGAGTGTCACAATATCGGGCGCTTTGTCGCCAACTGACAAAGTCGAGACACGCTACAGCAGAGGTTATCGGCAGTTCCTGCGCCATCTCGCAAACTCAATTGTCCGGAATCATGGCCGCGTTGGCCTCGCCGGCGCTGCCAAAACGAGCCGCCATCTGCCCGAGAAGTTCCACGAGGCGGTCCGCCGCTGCATCGTCGGAAATGGTCCGAACCGCCATTTGTCCCAGCAGATGGTCCACTTCACGCAAGGCATTCTGTCGAACGCTCGAATTCGCATCATTCGGGGATGACAACGGGTGCCGGCTGACATCCCCGGCATCGGCGCCCCAGACTTCCGTAAAACGTCGATCCAGCGCCGCGGAAAGCGCTCCGACTCGGGGCGCAGAGGAACTTCCCCGGCGTGCCAAAGCTCTGGCAACGGCGCGAACGCGGAGTGTGATCATTGCGTCCCACGTCTTGTGGGAAGCGTCCTGACCACCCAAGAGCCCATCTACAATGACGCGCTCCTTGGGCGCCAGATCATCCTCGTGGGGGGGCGAGCCCGATTCCTTAATTCTCTGGTGGGCCCCCGGCAACGTTGCCCCAACCACGGCACTGGATTCGCTGGGACGCGGCGTGTCGTGGAATCCCACCGGATTCTCCGCGTGGACAAGGGTGCGTTCGTTGTTTGTCACGCCTCCCGCGGAAGCAGGCTCGACCGCCGCTTGCTGCTCCCCCGCCGTTGTTACTTCACTTGAAAGAGTGGGAAATTCCGGCGCTATCACATTGGGCAATACCTGGACGGGAAGCAGTACGGTCGTTTCCAGCTCGCCACTGCCAACAGACGGATTCTCGTAGATCTCCATTAGGGGGCCGCAGATCTCAAGCCCCTGATCCAGCGCCCAGGCGCTGAGCTCCGCCATGGACCGGCGTGGAGAGGATCGCGCCGTACCAAGATCGACACCCGCCGCTCTGGTTTCCGGCCAGTCGACGGCAGAGTATGCCGATCCCGCTTGAAACGAATCCGGAGCGAGGAATCCGACCTGAATGCGCATCCGGCTCGGATAGGTCGTCTGCGGATCATCCAGATAGCGAACCAGCAGCTTGCATTCCGGCGCGTCGGCGCGAGCCATGTCCGCCCGCACCTGGGCAAGGCGCGGACCGACGGCCCAGTAGGGACCGGTGTACGTCACGTACACAAACCGCCCGGCCGGGAGCGTTCGCACGCTGACTGCCGCGTCTTCCGGTGGCGAAGCCGTCCCGGCATGTGCCGACCACGGAGACATCCAGCAGGCGCACAGGGCACCCACGAGGGAAATCCCCCGCACACGCCGCGCGCGACCAAGTCCACCCGAAATAACCATGATCCCTTTCGTACCGCCGATCGCGCACACGGTTGCGATCTTCGCGCAGATGCGTCGTTAGAGCCCGGAGGGGATACCAAACAAGCGTTCATTGAACACTTTTTTCAATCCGACCGCAAGAAAAAAGGCACCGCGATGGGGAGCCCGGTAATGCATTCGAACCCGGTTCATATCAAGGGCAACTTCATGCCCGTCACCGCTGCGCGGGCGTGCAGTGCTTCATGAGTGTTCGATGAACCTTGTTTGCTGGCACGTGCGCCGGAGTTTAAGCCAGTCGTTGGGGCGGGCGTCCGAGAATCGCTCGGAAATCAATGCTCGTGTTCATGGCGATCTGCCTCACGCCGTCCGGTTCTGAACCGATCGCCGCGGCGGCCTGCGGACGTCAGCAGACCCAAACGTTAAATTCCATTGACGCAGACGCTGACGAACGCCTCCAGAGAGCTGTCGGATGTGCGGCCAGCGCGCGGCACCGCTCCATTCTGTTCGATTTCTCCACGACCGGGTACGATCACGCCCTTTTGGTCACGAGACGCGGGAGACAGTGTCAGACTGGGAGGACGTTGCAGTGCAAGATTCGATGACAACGGTGGCGGAGCTAAAGCGTCACATGGCCGAATTCGTAGCCGAACGGGACTGGCAACCGTTTCATGACCCCAAGAACCTTGCGATGTCACTGGCCATCGAGACCGCCGAGCTCATGGAGCACTTCCAGTGGTTACGCAGTGAACAGCTTCCGGCGGTGCGGGACGACCGCGCGATGATGGCGGAGATCACCGAGGAGGTCGCGGACATTGCCGCGTACCTGCTCTCGTTCGCCAACAGCATGGGGATCGATCTCGCCGCGGCGTTCGAGGCGAAAATGAAGAAAAACGCCGAGAAATACCCGGCGGATGCCTTCCGGGGGAGATTCAAGTAGACGCGTCGCCCGACTGCGGCAACTCCTCGGCGAGACGACGGACCATGGCCATCATCGCTTGCCACAGCTCCGTCGCCTCGGCAAATTCGTATTGGAGCACATCGGCCAGGGTAACGTAGTCGCCGGCCTGAAGCGATTGGCGAATCTGGAGCAGCGCCTCGCGTGGCCGCTCCAATGCCTGTTCAAACGTCATATCCCGCACTTTCAACCCGGCCACATCGGAATCGAGCATCCGCAGCGACTGAAGGAGCGCTTCGTGGATCTGCTGCCAGGCCCGCGTACATTCGCCGAGGGTCTCTATCCCCTCCTGCGTCTTCCCTTCGACCAGCAATCCCGCGACGCGCTCGCAGGTCTCCTGGGCTTCCTGGAGTAGTTGGGAAGCATGGGTCATGGCATCCACGACAAGATCCCGGCGGGTCCCCGTGATCACGTCGACGCGCGCGACCTCGGCCACAGGTCGAGCCAGGGTCTCGGCCATTCCCGCAGCAGGAATCTCCTTGCCGTCGCAGCGCATGCCCACGACGAGCCGTCCGGGCCCGCAAAGGTGATGCTGGACATGGCGCACGGCCTCCTCGAGGCTTTGAACTTCCGGCATGGATACATCCACGCGCCGCTCATCAATGAAGAGTTCCATGCGTTTCGCTCCCGACGTTGCGTTTGGACCCGCGCCTGTTTGCGATCGTTAACGACAGTTCTATCGGCGATCGCTGCAGCGTCAACGCGAATGAAATGCGAGCCGGAAAATCCCGGGAATCTATCCCAGCGCTTCACCCGGCTGCCGGGCGGGATCGATGGTTGATCCCGTGGCGTCGAACGGCGGCGGTATCCGCCAATGGCCCAGCACGCCGATCATGTCCTCAACGCCCAGAGGACGCGGCAACGCATAAAGCTCGCCGTAGCGTACCCCGACGGCGCCACCCTCCGTGCCCGCCCACGAGCGAACATAGTGGGCCAAACCTTCGAAACGGCGGTCGTCGAACTGCGACTTGTAGCAACGAATGGCCTCGATCTTCTGCTCGATCGTGTCGGTAATGTCCACGACGAATTGGCAGAACCAGTGGGTTACCTCGGCCGCGATCCGCGTCGGACGGTAAACGAGGTGATCGACCCGCCAGGGCTCCGTTTGGTCGAAGCGGTCGTTCCACTTGGTGAACTGGGAGTAGAAGCGGGAAGCCTCCGTGATCAGTTGCGCCTGGTAGTGATCCGGCGAGGCCGACGGCGTCCGGCCGGCCATGCCCACGAGAATCTTCGGGCGATAGCGCCGCAGCGCCGTGGCCACGGCATAGCGGGCCTCCGGGCCGTCCATCAGCACGCGATTGGGCAAGTCGAGCATGTCGCAGACGGCGACTCCGAGAACATCGGCCGCGGCACGCATTTCCCGAAGGCGTGTTTCCGGCGTGCCGCGAGGGGTCGGCTCACCGTTGGTCATGTGGACCATGCCCACGCGGTACCCCTGCTTGACCAGTTTGGCAATGGTGCCCCCCATGCCGATCTCGAGGTCGTCGGGATGGGGTGCCGCAAAGACGATGTCGAGTTGCATTGAGGCCATGAATATGGGGCTCCGGTCTCGAGGCACGGAATGGACGAAGCGGCCGCCCTTGGCGAGACGGGGCGCGACCTCGCGTGGGAACGGAAAGACTATAGGGAAACCCCTTCGGAGCGACAACTCGCCCGGCGTGCCACGGCAAGCCGCTGGCAACTTCCGCCGACAGCGGATAGACTGATTGGGCTCGGGAGGACATCCAGTACGACATGACACGCGGGGAGATACAGGATTGCGATCGGGACGAGGTTGCCCGGTTCATCGAGCGGCACTGGCACAGCCGCGCGATCATGAGCCGGGGACGAAAGTTCTATCCCCACGAAGGGCCGGGGCTCATCGAGCGCCGCGACGGGCAAATCGTCGGGCTGCTGACTTACCAAGTTGAAGATGGCGTGATGGAGATTCTGACGCTCAACAGCACGATTCCGGGCGCGGGCATCGGATCGTCGCTCATGCTCGACGCGATTGAAAAAGCCCGATGTCATCAATGCAAGAAGGTCTGGCTTACAACGACAAACGACAAGATCAAGGCCATTGGCTTCTATCAGCGGCTCGGGTTTCGTATGACGGCCATCAACCTCGGCGTCGTGGACGAGGCGCGAAAGATCAAGCCGGAAATTCCCGAGTTCGGCGAGCACAATGTGCGTATTCGCGACGAAATCGTGATGGAACTCCCGCTGATTCGCTATGGCTCGTAAGCCTGTCAGCCGTCGCCATCGCTGAGGCAACTTGCGGAAACTCCGGCTAACCACGACCGAAGCGCTTGGATCATGTCCCTCTCCAGCGGCGACCTCGAACGGATTGAAGAGGAGATGTTCACCGACCGGCGTATCACCGGCTCGGTGTACTGCGGCCGGTGCGGTTACAACCTCCGGACCCTCCCGTTCTGCTATCACTGTCCCGAGTGTGGGAACGAGTACAACGCTCGCCCGTTGAAAATGAAGGGTATTTATGTCCCGTTTCCGGGCGGATTGGCTTCCGTCATCCGGAGCTTTGTCGGCGCCGCCGCCTTTCTGGCGGTAACGCCCATATTCGCGATCCCGGCGTTCACCGCGCCTGAACCGCACGCATTGTCGATCGCGGCATCGCTCCTCGTGGCGGGGGCTGGTGTGGGTTATGTCATGCAAGGCATCGACCGATGCCGCCGCTGGCTGCGCGATATCACCATTGCCCGCCGCATCGCCGCGGATGAGGTCGCCGAAAGCGACGGGCCTTGGCAAGTGGTCAGCCGGTGATGCCAAGGGCGACGATTTGCCTTTTGCTTCAATAAATAAACCAGACAAAGAAACCGAGGCTCCACGGACTAGCCACGACGACTCTGGCATGGAGATTGCCCATCCTGTCGCGGGTGCGCCGTCCGGGCCGGAATCCGCGCGAGATTCGCGCTCGCGGCGTCGGTTCATTCGCATCAGAAAAAGGAGAGCGCATGTTCCCCGTTCAGGAGGCCTGCTGGCTGGCGCCCAAGGTTCGCCGGCTTGTCGTGCACGCACCGCGCGTGGCCCGGCGGCACGAACCCGGTCACTTCGTCATCCTCCGCGTCCACGACGGTGGGGAGCGAATCCCCCTGACCATCGCCGATTCCAATGCTGAGAACGGAACGATCACCCTGATCATTCAGGTTGTCGGAGCGACTACAGAGAAGCTTTGCGCTCTCGAACAGGGTGACTCGATTGCCAACGTCGCCGGCCCGATGGGCAAGCCCACGGAGATCGAGAACTTCGGCCACGCCGTGCTGGTCGGCGGCGGCGTGGGCACGGCCGTGATCTATCCGCAAGCGGGCGCCCTGCGTCGCGCAGGCAACAAGGTCTCGGCGATCATGGGCGGACGCTCCGGGGAATACGTCATCCTTGAGAAAGAGCTTTCCCAGTACTGCGACAACGTCTACCCCTGTACGGATGATGGCAGTTACGGCTTTAAGGGCTTTGTCACGAATAAGCTGAAGGAGCTTATCGAGCAGAGTGGAGACGTGGGGGCGGTGTTGGCTGCGGGGCCCGTGCCGATGATGCGGGCTGTGGCCGAGGTTACCCGTCCTCTCAAGATTCACACGATTGTTTCGCTGAACCCTGTCATGGTCGACGGCACGGGCATGTGCGGTGGGTGCCGGGTAACGGTGGACGGGCAGATGAAATTCGCCTGCGTGGATGGGCCGGAATTCGACGCCCACCTGGTTGATTTCAAGGAGCTGGCGGACCGGCTCACGACCTATCGGGAGCAGGAGGCGCTGGCCTGGAATCGGCTGCACGAGTTGCAGGCTTCGGGCGGATGCACGACGACAACTTGTCGCATGGCGGAATTGGAGCAGACGGAAACGGCGAAGTGATGATTCCCCGCAACGCAGCGGGTCGAGTCCTCGAAAGGTACCACGATGAGCACGATGAAGCCCTCGGAACGGATGAAGATCCCGCGTCAGTCCATGCCCGAAATGGAGGCCGACGTCCGCGCCCACTGCTTTCAGGAAGTGAACTGCGGATACTCGGCCGAGGCCGCGGGATTGGAGGCCGAACGCTGCTTGCAGTGCAAGGACGCCAAGTGCATCCGCGGGTGTCCCGTGGGCGTGAACATTCCCGCCTTCGTGGACGCCGTCGCTCGCAACGACTTGTCCGCCGCGGCCGACATCCTCTTCGCGGACAACGTCCTCCCGGGCATCACCGGCCGGGTCTGTCCGCAGGAGACGCAGTGCGAGGAAGTGTGCGTCCGGGCGAAGAAGGGCTCGCCGGTGGGGATCGGCTACCTGGAGCGGTTCGTCGCCGATTGGGCCCGCGTGCATCGCAAGGAGCTCTTCGAACGGCCGGCGCAGACGGGCAAGCGGGTGGCCGTGGTCGGATCGGGTCCGGGCGGATTGACCTGCGCCGGGGAACTGGCCAAGCGCGGGCACGCCGTCACCGTGTATGAGGCCTTGCATCGACCCGGCGGCGTGCTGGTTTACGGCATCCCTGAGTTCCGCCTGCCGAAGATCATCGTCGATGACGAGGTGGAATCGCTCCGCAAGCGCGGGGTGGAGATCATCACCGACGTGATCATCGGGCAGACCTACACCATCCACGAACTGCTCAACGAAGAAGGCTTCGACGCCGTGTTCATCGCCAACGGAGCGGGCCTTCCCGTGTTCCAGGGCATCCCAGGCGAAAACCTCAAGGGCGTCTACTCCGCCAACGAGTTCCTGACCCGTGTGAATCTCATGGCCGCGTACCTCGGCGAAGGATCCGACACACCGGTCATCCCGGCCACGGAGGCAGTGGTCTGCGGCGGGGGTAATACGGCCATGGACGGTGTGCGCACGGCCCGTCGCCTGGGGGCCGACCCGGCCACGCTGGTCTACCGCCGCTCGCGGGAGGAGATGCCGGCGCGGGTCGAGGAGGTGAAGCACGCCGAGGAAGAGGGCGTGGTCTTTCGCTTCCTGTGCAGCCCGGTGGAAGTGCTGGGCGATGAGAACGGCTGGGTCCGGGCGGTGAAGTGCATCCAGATGCAACTCGGCGAGCCGGACGCCTCCGGCCGGCGGCGCCCCGTGCCCATCCAAGGCAGCGAGTTCGAGATTCCATGTAAGGTGTTCATCCAGGCCATCGGCACCAAGGCCAACCCCCTGCTCACCCAGACCACGCCGGGCCTGGAGACCAACAAGTGGGGCAACATCATCGTCGACGAGAACAACATGACCAGTATCCCGGGCGTCTTCGCGGGTGGAGACATCGTCCGCGGCGGGGCGACGGTGATCCTGGCCATGGGCGACGGCAAGAACGCCGCGGGAGCGATTCACGAGTATCTGCTGAGTGGGAAGAAATCACCGGACGAGCGAGAGGAAGCTGCGGCGGCGGTGTGAAAGCGAGGTGCTCGAATGCCGACGGAAGCGCCGGAGGGTCCCACCAAGTCGGAGTCCGATTGCTCGCGATGGCACTGTGAGCATGATCAGTGGGAGCGCGACATCCGCCGCTGGCAGGCGGATCACCGAAAAGCCCTCACCGACCTCGAACACATCGCTCAATCGGTTGTGAACCACGGAAAAGCCCTGCATCGCCACGAGGGCGATCTTGCGTCGCACAAGGAGGCACTAACCGCCATCGAGCGCTCCGGGCAATCGGGTACAGTCTCCGATTCGACCATGAGTGGTCTGGCCCGAAGCCACCAACAGATCGCCGAATTCCACGAGCGGATTCGCGCTCACCACAACAACGCAATGGCACTGCTGAAGGCGCTCGTGGAAGCGCTGAGAACACCCATGTAGGTTCGGGTAGATATCGTGGCCAG
The DNA here is from genome assembly GCA_024102815.1 of Phycisphaerae bacterium. NCBI lineage: Bacteria > Pseudomonadati > Planctomycetota > Phycisphaerae > Phycisphaerae bacterium. The sequence goes on along the minus strand of JAGFJJ010000005.1, from coordinate 162,038 downwards.
GTCGCTAACTCCCTGGTCATGGCACCCGACGATGCTGGCCGCGCTCCGGTCCGCGCGGGCAATGCCATGCCCATGTCTGTCAAGCCGCCGCAGGCTCCGTCGGCGACCCGTGCACGAATCAAGATTGGCGTCCGGCCGCGTCAGGGAAACTCGAATCCGTTCGTGCAAACGTCGGCATCGGGGTGCAGCGGCGGGTTGGGGTTGTCGGGCAGACCGCCGAGGTCGCAGCCGAGCCCTCCCGGCTGCCAGTTGACCCCGCCCATCTGGTAGTGGCGCCCGCACCAGTAGTGGAACGATGAGGATGTAAACTGCGGGCAGATCCACGCCTGGGCGTCCTCGCGCGTGTCGAAGCCGGCCTGCAGCAGGACCTTGACGACGAGCTCCGTGGGATCGATTCCCCCGCCGGGGAAGCTACTGCGGAGGGCGGTTCCTTCGAACGAATCCCGGTCCGAGATGTATAACAGCGGCGCACCCCAGCAGCAGACGTTACCAGTGTACCAGACGACGAAGTCCCGTACGGGACAGTCAACCGCATCGCAAAGCTCGCCCCGCGGAAAGACCAGCCCGTTCTGGTCCTGGCAGTCATTCACCGAGAGATTCATGGTGCACGTGCCGTCGCTCAAGCAGCAGGCGAAGTCGCACGGACTGCGCGGGGCAGGTTCACAATCGGGCATGAACTCCCCGCCGAAGCGACTGCATTCGTCGTAGGTGTGGACGAAGCAGCCCACCGTGTCGTCAAAGCAGCATCCGCCTTGGACCGTCGTTATGTCCGGACAAGTTGTCGTGGCACAGTCCGTCCCCACGCCCTGAGGTGTTCCGGCAGATTCGCCGACAACGTCTCCGCCGGACAGGCAAACGTCGGTCGTCAGGTCCTCGCACGTTCCATCCGGAAAACAACACGCCTCGGGACAGGGGTTATCGGCGCAGCGGACGCCAGCGGACTGCGGGACACCGCCTCCTTCATCACAGAAGTCGGCCGGGAGGTCATCGGCACAGGCCGGCGGGTAGCCCGGGGACCGGGGGAAGCAGCAGGCAAAGTAGTCCTCGGGCGCAACCTGCCCGGACCAGCAGGGCCAGGGGTCGCATGGGACATCAAGCCCCTGAAAGGTCCCGAGCAGCGCCTGGCATCCTTCAAGCGTCGTGACCTGACAGGTTCCGCAAGTCGTAATCCCGGCGAGGGCATCGGTGACGCAGGGTCCGGAAACGCAACAGGCCCCCTGGCACACGGCGTTTGCGCACGTTTGCCCCTCGGGGCCCGACTTGCCGTGCAGGTCGCCGCACGCTTCGGGTGTCAGCTCCAGGCAGTTTCCGTCGGGAAGACAGCACGCCCGATCGTCAGACAAATCGATCAGACCGCACGAGAGTTCGGAGTTGTACCACACAACGAAGGCATGGTAGTTGCCCTGGTCGATACGCGGGCAGGTGGCCGTGTCGAGCACGTCTCCATCGGTACAAGAGGCCGGGGCGCCGCTGCCGGGACAATCGATGGCGCGGAAGGTCACGAGGTCGTTGATGGCGAGATTGTCGATTGTCTCGTCCTTCCAGATGCCCGGGTAGACATAGTTTTCCGCGTCCGCTTCATCACCCGGCGCGGCGATGTTAATGCCCGTGCTTTCGAAGTTGATCAACGTAAACGAGGCGGACACGTCGCCGTCGTCTGCACCGTCCTGAGAAGGTCCAAAGACGACATCGAGCCCGCTGATCTGCATCGTCCCGGTCAGATCCGAGGTCATCTCCAGGCACAGGCTGATGTCATCGCCGAGGATGAGATTCATTGCCGAGACCGTCAAGGCGAGCTCTTCATCCACGACGGTAATCACGCCGTTTGCTGCGACCTGAATCTCGTAGGTGCCGACCTCGGTTCCCGTCGCGCACGGATCGGCCGCTCCGGAGGCGTCGATGACGACCTTGAGGTTGGCGGTTCCCATTGCGCTCTGGAGGGCGATGCTCGACTTGCCGGAATCGGACGACTGATAGGTTATGCTCGACGCGCGCAGACGCATGCTCGCGGACGCGGGTGCGTCTTCGGGCGTTCCGCCGATGTAGCCCACGGCGTCAATGATCTTCTGAATGATCGTTCCGGGGGTGAGGTTGAATACGCCGGTAGGTCCCAGATTCAGCCCGACGGACGTGCCACTGAGCGTGATTGTTGCCGTTCCTCCGGGACCCCGCTCCACGCTGCATGAGCTTCCTATGAGCCAAACAGACACGCCGAGAGTGAGCAAGAGAGCGGTGATCGCGAAGCGAGCCGGTAAATGATGGAAGTTCATGTACTTTCTCACTTACGAGCCAAACAGACCTGAAAGAAAGATCGACATTACGCGCAGATAATATGAAGAATAACAGCACTAATATGGCCAGAACACGCTCTCGTTGGATATCGGGCGTTGTCCGGGTGATTGAGCGGACGGTGCGAACGTTCAGACAGCGCGACAATCCGGCGATGGAAGTCGGCTCACCGCGAAGCGCTCACCAACCTCGAGCACATCGCGCAGCCCGCGGTCAATCAGGAAAAGCACTGTACCGCCACGAAGGCGATCTTGCGGCGCACAAGGAAGCGGTGATTGTCAAGAGAACGATGCTCGCGGGGAATGGATAAGAGTCTCCGCCATATGCCTATCTTGGCGAACCATCCAGACATGAGATACCCGATTCGCGCAATTTTCAGGGCCGGCGCAGTTGTTACACCTCGAACCCGGTGGGCGGAGCTGCGACCCGGGGCAGCAATGTCGGACCCCTTCGACGTGTTCAGTCTGTCTTTGGCGGTTCGACTCCGTCCCCGTTCGCTTCCCTTGCCACGCGCAGTTTCGGCACCGCATCCGGCTGGTCGGCGTCGATGGGGGGCAGGTCCTTGAGGGAACCGAGGCCGAAGACGTCGAGGAAGGTGTTGGTGGTGCCGTAGAGGAGGGGGCGGCCGACTTCCTCGGCCCGGCCCACGATCTTGATCAGGCGCATTTCGCGGAGGCGGAGGAGGATGTCGCCGGCGGCGACGCCGCGAACGGCCTCGATGTCGGCACGCATGACCGGCTGCTTGTAGGCGATGACGGCGAGCGTCTCCAGGGCGGCGGCCGAGAGCCGCGATTCCGCCCGCACCTTGCGGAGCTTGGAGATCCAGCGGTCGAAGAGGGGGAGGGTGAGAACCTGGTATCCCTTGGCGATGGACTCGACGCGGAAGGCCGCACCGCGACGCTCGTAGTCCTCGTTAAGGGCTTCGACGTGCTTGCGAACGTCGGCGGCGGTGCCCGTGCCGAGGATTTCGGCGATCTTGGCTCCCGGGAGCGGTGCGTCGGCGGCCATGAGCAGGGCCTCGACTACCGACTCGGGTCGCGGGCCGGTGTCGCCCGTTGAAGCCGGTTCCGGCGAAGGTCCCTCGTGCGAAGCGGGCTCTTCCGCGGGGCCAGATTCGCCGGGAGCGGGGTCGCCTGTGACGGGTTCCGTGTCCTCAAGACTTGCGTTGACGCCCTCGACGTCCTTGTCTGTTCGCTTTTTCATGATTCCGGCCATGCTACCTGCTGCCCCTGGTCGTGGCGATACACCGGTCCGCCCGCCGGAGATCCATTCCGCAGCGGCGGAAGAATCTCAGTTCGTCCGCGCCATTGCATTGCCCCGGCGGCCCGCCAACGTTATACCACGCGGTCCCAGTTAGGTGGAGCAACAGACCGGTGAGCCAGAATATCAATCGCCTGCGAAACCCGCGATTCTCGAGCGGTCGAGATGAACCGCGACATTGGTCGTGGAGCGGATCGGCCGGGGCAAAGCTAATCCAAGCGACCGACGAAGCCGGAGAGCGTACCGGCATCGCCATCGATCTGCGGAGCGGCGATGACCGCGCCCGCATCGAGCAGCGCGTAGGGTGCGTGCCTGGGGAGTATTACCGCGTCGAGGCCGTGCTGGAGGCGAATCTGCGGGCTGATGATGAGCACGATGGTTGCGCATTGACGATCGCTTCTACGAAAGGAACGCAGGGGCGGATGCGCGGTGCCGTGATCACGGATTCGGGCGGGAGGCTCACGCTGCGGGCCTACTACCATGCTCCTCCGGAGGTACGGGAGGTCCTCGTTGGCTTGGACATTGCCGGGGCGGAGGGCGCCGTCCGGGTTGAGGAGATGCGCTTCATCCGCATCCTCGAGCCGGAAGAGGAAGCGCACATGATGGCGATCGGCCTTCCCGACCACGCCCTGCCAATTCCGCGGCAGGTCCGGCGAGTCACCGTCTGTTCCGCCTCAGCTACATCCCGGCCGATCACGGAGCGGCTGCGAACGGCATTGGGGGTGGACGCGGTCGCCACGGTTGATCCTGGCGCGTTCCATGCGGCAGTGGAGACGACCGACGCCTTGCTGCTTCCCGACCCGGAGCCACCCAAGAAGATCAAGTCCCTGCGAGCGTTGCTGGTGCTGTCGGCCGAGCGGATCGTGGTGATTTCGCTGCCCGCGTTCGCGAAGCTGGCCGGAGCGGGCGTGCGCATGCGGCGCGTCGAGCAGCCTGACGATCCCATTCATGCCCGGGTGATGTTTGCCAACCATGCCACACGGGGATTCGTGCTCCAGGACGCGTTCCCGTTTGCGTGGGCGGGTTCGACGCCGGGAAGTTTCGTCCAGCGACAATTTCGCAAGACCAAAGAGCTGAGTGCATTTTGCCGCAAGCACGGCTTCGAAGTCATGCTCGATTCCCTCTGCGACAAGGACTCCACTTCGAATCAGCCGGTGTGCCTGTATCGGGAAAGGGAGAATGGCGCGCTGGTGGTTCTCGATATTGAACCGATGGAAGAGGAGGGGAGCAGCTTTGCTGAGCCGGCACTGCCGTTGCACTTCCTGTTGTCGCTGGTGGGTCACGGACGTTGCGGCCTCGGTCAATACGCCGTCCCGCACGTGGACGAGGCGGACTTTCGGAGCATGATCCGCGAGTCGGCCGTTCGCTACCGCGGGTTCCGCGTCCTCGATGAGGACGTCCCTGTCGAGAAGCTCACCGATCAACTGGTGCTGATCGGAGGCGAGGACGAGTCGTTTGGACTTCCCATCAAACCCAAGCCGCTCATTCTGGTCCGAAGTGGGCTGAGTTTTGGCGACATGGTAAGCGTTTATGGGGCATACCTGTGGTTCAAGCAGCTTGTTCGCATGGAGCCCTTCGTCTGCCCCTATGCGACGGCACTGTGCTCGCGATTCCGGCTGGCCTGGATCCCGCTCGTCGCCGCGTGGCCGGGCGGGCGAGGTTGGTCGGACATGGAAGGTGTGGCAGGGCGTGCCTACGACCTGGCCTTCGACGACGCCCCCGTAGCGGCGGTGATTGACATTCGCGCGCATGCCGAGCAGAGCGTTCGTGTGACCGTGGGCGGCAGTGATGCCGCATCCGGTCAGGAAGAGCACTGGCTTCCCCGACTCTGGCGGACTTTCCCACCGGGTCGCTTCTTCTCCAGGGACGTTCCGCCCGGCGCAACATTTTCGGACCGTAGAGAAGCCCGCTGGGGACATGTGCGACCGGAGCTCTCCATCGAGCGCCATCCGGATGTGGTCTCGGATGACGTACAGCGCGCCGTTGTGGCATCGGGCGGGCAGGTGGTCCGGCTGGAAATCCCAGGTTGGGCCGGCGATTTCGCAAGTCAATCCATCCAGCGAACCGCGATGGCGGCGACTCTTCTGGAACAGGTGGTCGGACTGCACTACGGGCTCATTGCCGTGAATCGTCTGGGCGACCCGCTGAGCTTCGAGACATTTGGGGAGGTGGCTCCGGGACAGGCACTAATCGTCGATCGAAAGGAGGCGCGTCTGAGGATGGCGCTTCCCCAGGCGGGCTGACGTCACCGGAGACCGGCCCGCGACAGCCCATCTACTTGGCATTTGCCGCCTGTGTTGATAGAGTATCCACCGTGGACGGCCAATGCAGTCAGGGCATCCGCGTATCGCGACTGAGCGTTGCCTTCAACGGGGCACTGGCACTGATCAAACTGGCGGCCGGCGTCCTGGGACACTCTGCCGCCCTTGTTGCTGACTCCGTCGAATCCCTTGCCGACATTTTTTCTTCCGCGATTGTGTGGGGCGGCCTCGTCCTAGCCGCGAAACCCGCCGACGACGATCATCCCTACGGACATGGAAAAGCCGAACCGCTCGCGGCGCTGGCCGTGGCGATCATGCTCCTGCTCGCCGCGGTTGGGATTGGCTTGGGCGCGGTTCGGGAAATTCTGCTGCCGGGAGTGGTCCCCGCGTGGTACACCCTTGTCGTCCTAATCGGCGTGATCGCACTGAAAGAAATCTTCTATCGGTATCAAGTCGGCGTTGGAAAGCGGATAGGCAGTGTCGCGGTGCGCGCGGACGCCTGGCATCACCGCAGCGACGCGCTGACGTCGGCCGCGGCTGCAGTGGGCATCGCCATCGCCCTGATCGGCGGACCCGCCTATGCGTCTGCCGACGACTGGGCCGCCTTGCTCGCCTGCAGCATCATCGTCATCAATGGACTGAACTTTGCCCGTGTAGCCGTTGCGGAGCTTATGGACACGATGCCGGAAACGGCCGTGGTTAACGGAGTGCATGACGTCTGCCACGCGGTGGAGGGGGCAGAGCTCGTGGAAAAGGTACTTGTCCGCAAGATGGGGCCACGGCTGTACGTGGACCTGCATCTGGAGGTGGACCCGGAGATGTCTGTGCGCCGTGCCCACGTTATCGCCCACGAAGTCAAGGATGCCATCATGCAACGCTGGCCCGCCGTTGCCGACGTGCTCGTTCACGTCGAACCGCATCTGCCGCCAATGGCACGAGAAGCAGTGAACTGCCGCGAAGCCACGGTCGTGAATGGCAAGCAGGTTCCAGCCGCCGAACTCGTCCCATCGCAGCCATAAGGGCTCCGAGCGTTCAGTAACTCTTGACCATGCGTCCGGTGGGAACGTGAACAAGTCGCCTTCCCGCAGAGTGGAAGAGTGCTGTCGGGAAGGTCTGCAAAGGCCGGAAAATGCCGCGGCTTACGGCTTGAAACTCAGGCGTTGGAGGGCGGAAGCATGCCCGCGGACACGAGCTCCGGCGCTCCGCGGCGCAGGGAGTCGGCCAGTTCGGTCAGTCCTGACATGACCAGACTCACACCCGCCTGATGTAGGCGGTTTTCGAGGCACGTACCGCAAGCCAGTCCGATGGTAAGGCACTCCGCCTCGGCTGCCGCGCGAACAAGCACATCGGTCGACGCAACGACCACGGTGCGAGGATCGTTCTGGCCGAGTGCGCGCAGCTCGGCAACGCGCTGCCGCGGATCGTCGCTGAGCGCCTCCATTCGCGACACGAACCGCGTGAGTTCCGCGCGCTCCAGCATGCGCCGGCGGGCGATCAGATTGCTCCCCAGCGTTACCACGGTAACCGGCGCCTCGTTGACCAATGCCGGAAGCGCCGACGCCGCGTCCTGCTGGACCGAAGCCGCCTCAATGGCCTCTTCCCCCTCGATCCAGCGATCGAAGCTCTTCCAAAGCTCAGCAACTTTCGCCGGGCGCGCTCCCGGCAGGATCGCGGCCTGGCGTCCCTGGCGACGCAGGGCCCCTCGAAACGTCGGTTCGTCCACGGCGGCCCATCCGACCGCTCCGGCGGCGCGCTTGTACACGAGGTAATAGACGGGCAGAACGTCGGCGATGGGTCCGTCAAACTCGACAATGAGCTTCAAACGCAATTCCCTGTCAACGGAGTACGCCGCCGGAATCGGACGCAACATGCCTTCGGCAGCCGCGCCAGAGATCGATCGAATCCCTGCGCCGCGCTGGGCGCGGGTCAAAAAGGGGTAAGCCGACACAGGGATTTGAACCCTGAACCTCAGCTTTACGAAAGCTGTGCTCTACCGTTGAGCTATGTCGGCGCTCGGATCCGACATGAGACGACATCGTCCCCGTCGAAAACGGGACGAATCTTGTACGCCTTTCCCCGAAAATCGTCAACCCGGGTGCACTCGGGAGTCTCGGCGGCGCGCCGAACAGAACCGAGATTATCGCCCCGTCATTGGAAAACGACGCTTGGCCAGGGTCAGCCGGACGCCCACGCCGACAGCGAGCCGGAATAGGAACGCGGGACCCGCCGGTGTCTCCAGCCCCCTCTTCCGCGCCAGGTTCGGCCCAACCAGTGAAAATGGTCCGAGACTGTCACCGGCAGCCTTCGCTGCACCTCTTGTCCCCTGCCGCAGACTCCAGCCACATCAACGGCCGTCGGCATCGGATTCAGGGCGCCCCGACGCCTCCCGATTTACCAGCGACAACACGAACGCCGAAACGCGATCGTACGTCGTTGCCAGAAAGCCGACCACGGGAAAACCGCCGCGTGGAAACGGCGAGGGGCCCAATTGTTCGAGGATGGACGTCTCGCCTCCCTTGGGTCCGACCCGTGCCTCCACGCGGTCGAACGCGGGCCCGACCGACCAGAAATGGTCCAGGCATTCCTCCAACGGGGGCGAAATGGGAAACGCCGTCGGGACGATCTTCAGCGAAGGGGGCATCTCATCCCGATCTTCCGGACCCATCCCCATCGCCATTTCTTCCGGTCCCATCATTCCTCCACCACCGCCTCCCGTGAAAGGGCGAACAACTCGCGCAAGGCGTCGGTGGAGAGTTCCGTCAGCCACTCCTCCCCGCTGCCGATGATCCGCTCCGCGAGGTTTCGCTTTTCCTCCATCATTGCCGCAATGCGTTCCTCCAGCGTGCCGATGCTCACGAACTTGTGGACCTGGACCTGTCGTGTCTGCCCGATGCGATGCGTGCGATCGGTCGCCTGATCTTCCACGGCGGGGTTCCACCAGCGATCAAAGTGGAAGACGTGATTGGCGGCGGTAAGATTCAAGCCAAACCCGCCGGCCTTGAGCGACAGCAGGAATACCGGCGCTTCGCCATTGCCCGACTGGAATCGTTCGACGAGGCGATTGCGCTCCCGCTCGGGAGTTCCGCCGTGCAGAAACAAAATGGGGCTCCCGAGCGTGCGGTGCAGATGAGCCTGAAGCAGGCTGCCCATTTCGCGAAACTGCGTGAACACCAGCGCCCGATCGCCCTCGGCCAGCACCTCCTCAAGCATCTCCGTTAATCGTTCACACTTTCCACTGCGATGCGGCAGCGGCGATCCATCGCTGAGGTAATGGGCCGGGTGATTGCAGATCTGTTTGAGCTTGACCAGCGTGGCAAGGATCAGGCCGCGCCGGCGCATCCCTCCCGCATCGTCAATTTGCGCCAGCATGTCCTTGACCACCGCATCGTACAACGCCGCCTGCTCGCGGGTCAGGTTGCAGAAAACGGTCATCTCCAGCTTGGGCGGCAGTTCCTCGACAATGTGCGGATCGCTCTTCAATCGCCTGAGCACAAACGGTCGAATGAGCTGGCGAAGGCGCGTGGCCCGCTGCTGGTCCTTCTGCTTCTCGATGGGCGCGGCAAACCGGCGGCGAAACTCGCGAGGTCCGCCGAGGTAACCGGGGTTGAGAAAATCGATAATCGACCAGAGCTCCGCCAGGCGATTCTCCAGCGGCGTTCCCGTCAGGGCGACACGATGAACCGCCGGCAAGGAGCGCACGGCCGCGGATTGCTTCGCGGATGGGTTCTTGATGTTCTGTGCCTCATCGAGAGCAATGCGGTGCCAATTCACCCGCGAGAGAAATTCGTGGTCACGGTGAGCAAGACCATACGTCGAGACGACGACATCGTGTGTTCCAGCCTCTTCGACAAACGTCTCGCCCGTCAGGCGCCCCAGACCGTGATGGATCAGGATGCGAACGCTTGGCGCAAAACGGACGATCTCCCGATGCCAGTTGCCGACCAACGACATCGGAACGATGAGCAGCGTCGGACCCGGCGGCGCAGCGGGGTTCTCTCGTTCGTGCAGCAGGAGGGCGATGAGCTGAATCGTCTTCCCCAGACCCATATCGTCGGCCAGGCAGGCGCCCATCCCCAGGCGCCCCAGGAATGCCAGCCAGTCCAGCCCCTCACGCTGGTAAGGACGAAGCACGCCGTGAAACGCCGCAGGCACTGGAACGGACTCGACGCGGTGATTCGATTCGGTCGAATTCAGCAGGAGCTCGACCCAGCCTTGCCCGCGCATGCCCGCCACCGGCACGCCCGTCTCGGCCTCTTCCACGATGTACGTCTGGCGCAACGCCTCGAAAACGGTCATCCGGCCGTCGGGATGCCGCCGCACGAAATCTCCCGCGGCACGGAGCTGCGCCGGATTCATCTCCAACCAATCACCGCGAAATCGCACCAGGGGCAGCTTCGCTTCCGTGAGGGCTTGCCACTCTTCCGGTGTCAGCTCTTCGTCACCAATGGCAACACGCCAGTTGTAGCGAACGAGTGCATCGAGCCCGATCCGCGATTCATTCAGCGGCGCATCTTCCGCGGGGGACAGGTCGAGCCAGAGCTGCAATCGGGAACGGCCGGCCCGCCACCCTTGCGGCTGAAAGATACGTATGCCCTCCGCCTCGAGGCGCGGCGCGGCCTCCTTGAGAAAGGTGTACGCCTCGGCAAGGTTCAAGCGGCACTCCCACGGACCGCCGGGCTCGGCACACGGTGCCAACGCCGGAACGTGCTGGGCGGCTTGATGCAAATCCTCGCGCAGTTGACGGCGGGCATCGGTGAACGGCCGGGGCAGCAATCTCGGATCGTCGCCGGGCTGATCAGCCAGCCGGTCGGCGTCGATGATCAACTGCGGGTCATGGCGCGCCTGCGCATGAACCGTCAGCTTCCATGACGGATCCCCGTTATCGGAGGCGGTCGAAGTCAGCGTGTCCGGCGCATCCTCCGGCACGTGCAGACGCAGACAGGTTCGAACGCCATAGGCCAGTGAATCCGGCTCCAGCTTTCCCAGCCACGCGGCAATGGTCTCGTGTAGCGTGTTTGCCTCTTCGCGCTCACACACAACCCACGGGTCATCCCCCACGACGGAAGCAAGCCACCTTGCCGCCGGCGAGGCTTGTGACTCGGACGACGTAAAGCGCAGGGAATCGGCAATCTCGTCCTCGCCGATGCAGCGGCGCACCACAGCATCGGTCAATGTCCAGAGGAAGTTCTCCACGAGCTCGGAAGCCTGGGCCGAACCCCGCGGCGATCGCACTGACCGGCAGACGGGCGGCATACTTTCGATCAGATCGGACAAACGACGCGAAGTCGCCGCATCGTCAAGTACGACACGCCAGAATCCGCGGAGTCGACCGCCGGCTGCACGATGCAGGGCCGGTACGAAGCGCTGTCGTACCAGCAACTCCGCAAGGAATCCGGCAACCTTCGACCAGTACCGTAACGAATCGCTCCGTTGAAGCTCTCCGCCAAGCATGTCTTCGCGCAGCAGGAACCGAAACGCTTCACCGGGTGCGATCTCGAGCGCCTCGACTTCCAGCGCGGCGAGAGCGGGTATCACGGTCGTCGCTTCGCCGCGCGGCGATGACGACGCCTCTTCCACGTCGGTGGATTGTCCCGGCGTGTGATTGCGCCCCGTTTCCGCAATTGGAAGCTGCAGCAGGAGGGAATGCGCGGCGGCAGTGATCCCCATTCGAGAAAGGAAACCCGCCAAGGGAGCGACCGCACACGATCGCGAGTCCCGCGCATCGCGCAGCCAGAGATGGAGAGCGGCTTGGTGCCAGATCGCTTCGACAAGCTGCATGGATCGTGGTCGGCTGGCTGAGCGCCGGGGCATCGAAGCGCCATTGTGGCGCGGCCGACACCCGGCGGGTGACCCCGTCTTACGGAAAAAACGCGAACCAACCATTGTAAGACGAGCCGGCCGGATGTCCACCGGATGGGATCTTGCCTGAATTGGGGGCCTCGTCGTTATCAGGCCGGCTTATTCGGCGGGAATCAATTCGAATTCGATGCGGAACCCGCCGTCCGCTGTATCGTTTTCGAAACGGAAGATCAGCAACGCCCCGCAGGGGAAATCGACCCCGAGAAGCGCCTCCAAGGGCGCCGCGACCCCTCGCTCTACGGGCTCCCCCGCGCCGTCTTCACCCACATCGAAAAAGGCGACGCCTTCGACGAGGGCATCATCGAAGATGCCGTCGGAGGCGACATTGGATGCAATGCGGTCGAGAAGGCGCTGACTTCCGACGGCCAAGACCCGTGCACAATCGAGCGCGCTGCCCGTGCTGGAACTCAACAGAGAGGTGCGATCGCCACCGGCGAGCGCGGCGCCATCCGAATCCAAAGTGAATTGGGCGAAGTCGGGTTCGCTGGTCGGGTCGAACTGGTCGTACGTGCCGTAGGTGAATGCCGCCTGGTACGGCGTGTTGTTGATAAAGAGGACGCGCACGGTCCCCCGCTGGCCAGCCCGTCCTCCGCCCAGCGAAGCCAACTGGTTGGCCAGGAACGACCCACAGCCGCCGATCGCAAGGAATGCCGTTGTGCTCAACGCAACAATACGATTTCCAGAATCCGACGCCCTCATCATGCGCCTCCGTCGTTTGGAAACGCGAGCGTATCGCATTCAGCCGACGTACGAAAGCGGAGACAATTCCTGGAAGTGTGAGACTCTGAGGCATAGTAAGCTCGCGGAGCGCGGGCCGACGCGCCGCCCGAGGGCGTTCTGGGCGCACCGGACACGGAAGGGGTCGGGGTTGCCGCTCATTCCATGTGAGCCTGCCCCAGTATCCGGCGGACCTTTCGGCCGCGCGTCGCGCCCCGCCCCGCGATGCTCTACTTGCAAGTCGCTCCGGACTCCATTTTTCTTGCGCATTCGGGGAAAAAATCGGAGGCAGTCTCTTCCCGTCAATTCCGCAGGAACGGCAATCTCGTTAAATTCTTCTCGACAAATACGTTACAAGAGGCTTCGGGCGGCCAAACCACCTTGCAGATCCATTGCTGCTCGCGCTCGCCCTAGAATAGGACACCGGTCGAGGCAGACCGGCGGTCCGCATTGCGAAACAACTGATGGACGAAACCCGCAGCAGCCTGCTCAGTCGTGTCCGCGACTTTGGGGACGACTCCGCATGGAGTGAGTTCGACGGCGTTTACCGTCCCATGCTGGCCGGGTACGCCCGCCGGTGCGGACTTGGTCCCGCCGTGGCCGAGGAAATCGCGCAGGAATGCCTGGCGGCCATCGTCGACCGCATCCGCGATTTCCGCAGGCAGCGAAGCTTCCGGCGCTGGCTGCGGGGAATGGTGACCCACAAGGTGGCCGATCATCTTCGCAGGGAAAAACGCGAACGGCGACGACCCTCCGGGTCGCATACGGCTGCCGGCGTTCGCGTCTCCCATCCCGACGAAATCTGGGAGCAGACCTGGAATGCTTCTCACCTGCGGTACTTCATCGCTGGTCTGCGTGACGAGTTCGCCGAGCACACGCTTCGGGCTTTCGCGATGTATGTACTGGAGGAGCGCCCCGTCGAGGAGATCTCTCGCCTGCTCGGCATGAGTCCCAATCAGATCTACGTGGCGAAGAGTCGCGTCCTTCGCCGATTGAAGGATCGCTATGCCGACCAACTCGAAGCCCTGTACGGGGGCGGAACATGAGTGACTGTCCCTCCCGAGAGCAGTTGGCGGAATACGAAGCGGGCCGTCTGCCTGACAGCACCGCCGAGAGACTCGAGACTCACCTGAAATCGTGCCCGACATGCCGCGAGACGTTCGCCTCGCTTCGCGCCGCCGATCGCGACTCCCGGACGTTTCGAGAGCTTTTTCGCGGTCATTCCGCCCTGTTATCCGGGGAAGACGCCGCCACGAGCGACGCGCTGGCCGACCCCAATGACCGGCAAGCCCCTTCCCGGAGCGTTTCCGCCAGAGACGGCGGCGCAACGTCCGCCTGGCCGATCCCCGACTACGAGCGCGTCGCGCTGTGCGGCGAGGGAGCATACGGATCGGTCTGGGCCGTGCGCGATCGCATCGGCGTATACCGGGCGTTGAAGCGCATCGATCTCGACCGACTGGCTCGCCTGGGTGCGCGGTGCCGGGAGCGCGATGCCCTGGAGATTTACTGCAACCGCATTGCCCGACATCCGAATCTCATCAATATCTACCATGTCGGGCTAGTGGGCAGCACCTTCTATTACACAATGGAGCTGGCTGATGATCAGGAGAGCCACATGTCGGCGCGCCGGCATCTCCCCCCGGGATATCGTCCCATGACGCTCGCCACCGCCATGACGGATCGCCTGCTGCGACCGGATGTCGCCATTGAAATCACGCGTCGCCTTCTTCGAGGCTTGTCGCGTCTCCATCGCAACGGGCTGGTGCATCGCGACATCAAGCCCTCCAACATCGTGTTTGTGGACCGCCAACCCAAGCTCGCCGACATCGGCATGGTGACGATTCTCGACCGCGAAGCCCGCCCCCTCGGCACGCCTCGCTACATGCCACCGGATCAGGCGACGGACATGTCGGCCGATACGTTCGCCATCGGCCGGCTTCTATTCGAGATGCTTGGCGGTGAAGACCTGGAAGATATTCGCGAACTGCCGCGGGCGCTCGAACTGGAGAGTTCGTTGTGGAATCTTGACGAGGTCATGCGCATCGTGAAAAGGGCGTGTGCCGATTCCGCATCCCAGCGCTACGGCGATGCCTCGGCGATGCTGGATGATCTGGAGGCCTGCGGGCAGGTTCCCTTTGAGACCATGTTCCGCGAATGGGAACGCATGGAAGCGACTGCCCCGCGTTCCACGCGCCTCGAGGCGATCGAACTGGGAAGGGCGACGCTACGCGCTCTGCCGTGGATATTTGGCATTCTGGCGCTGCTGACGCTGTTGTACATGCTGCGGTTGACCCTGCACCTGACATGACGTCCATGAAGGTAACCTGTCGCACTTCATCAATGGGCGGCCGGTGCCTGTTCATGCTCGCGATCCGTCGACGGCGAGCGAACCAGGAACAGGGCGCCACCCGCTGCGGCAAGAAAGGAGGCGGCGACCACCCCCAGCTTGGCTGACGCGATATGGTGCGGATCGGAGAACGCCAGGTACGTAATGAACAGGGACATCGTGAACCCGATACCGGCCAGGCAGGAAACACCCGCCATATGCAACCAGGTGACGCCGGAGGGCAGGCTGGATAACCCTGTGCGGACGGCGAGCCCGCAGAACACCATGATCCCGAGGGGTTTGCCGAGAACGAGCCCCAGTATAACACCGAACACAACCGGGCTGCTCATGGTCTGAATTTCGGAAACACTGATCGAGATTCCCGCATTGGCGAGGGCAAACAAGGGCACGATGACAAAAGCCACCCAGGGATGCAAAGCGTGCTCCAGTCGTTGGAGTGGTGTCTCCACTTTCTCGCATGCCCCTTGAAGCTCGTGCACGGCGTCGACCAATTGGGAATTGGTCATGATCCGTGCCGGTCCGCCGCGCAGGCCATCTTCAAAGGTCTCCAGCGATCGCCGGCCGTGGTCTACGAAAGCGCGCACATCCACGCGCGACCGCCCCGGAATGGTCAGCGCCACCAATACACCCGCAATCGTGGCGTGAACTCCCGATTCATGGACGAAATACCAGAGGAACGCCCCCACCAGCAGGTAAGCACCCGGCGCCATGACATGAAGCAGGTTGAGTACAACCAGCAGTCCCACCAGACCGGCGGAAATGTACAACGCTCCCATATGCAGGTGCTCGGTGTAGAAGATCGCAATGATCAGAAGTGCACCGATATCGTCCGCAATAGCCAGCGATGCGAGGAAGACCTTGAGGCTCGTCGGGATCCTCGAGCCGAACAGCGCCAAAACTCCCAGCGCGAAGGCGATGTCCGTCGCGACCGGTATCCCCCATCCCGAGAGGGTGGCGCCGCCCAGATTCAGCGCCGCATAGATCGTGCCGGGTACGGCCATGCCGCCGAGTGCAGCCAGCACCGGCAGCGTCGCCTTGCGCACCGTGGCCAGCTCCCCGACAAGAATCTCCCGCTTCACCTCCAGGCCGACGAGCAGGAAGAATAGGGCCATGAGGAGATCGTTGATCCAAATGCCCAGTGTAAGCGTCAGACCGTGCCCTGCCGGACCGATCGTCAGCCGCGTGTCCGACCAGAATTCATCGTAGCCGGCCTTCCAGGGCGAGTTTGCCCAGACCAGGGCCACGGCAGCGGCCGCCAGCAGCATGATTCCGCCGGACGCCTGAAAGCCTGCGAATTCCCGAAATGGGCGAAGAATCGCATCCAGGGGCGTGCGCCGCCGAGACAAGCTGCTTTCGTGGGATTTTCTTGCCATGCTCCCTCCGCAATGAACCCGTTGTCGGCCTGAACGAGAGGTCGCAGTATTAGCCTTGAATCCAGTTGCCGCAACCGCACCGGTCTGTTTCTCTGGTGCAGCCTTCCTGATGTTTGCAGGACTCCGGCTCGGAATGTCCGCCCTGCCGGATCGGAACCGGCCGCGCACATGGCAACGGACGCCGGCCAGAGAATAATTCCAACCTGCGCTATTGCCGAACAATCGCCGTTGGTCTACGATCCGACCGGAATCGATCTTCCATGATCGTCCATTTCCCGACGCGGCGACGTACGACGCCCCATCCCGAACTGGCTGGATCATCGAGGCTTCGTTCTTGTTCCGGTGCAGGTTTGCATTCCCCGTCCTATTGAACCGGGGTCTCCAGACGGCATTGGGTTTCCGTTCGCGGCGTTGCCGCATTTCGTTCGAGCCCGAGAATCCACCGTTCGCTCAACACGCTCCTCGCCTCCTCTCCGCCCCGGCGCTCTTTATCAGCGACTCTCGTTGGGATTCGCTTGGCGGTTCTGCGGAGAATCCACGCACGATACGCATTGCGTGACACGGCATTATGGAAACGTGACGAGCGTTGGCCGGCGGGAAGGGCACCAGGGAGTTGATGTATGGGACGCAAGTTGTATGTCGGGAATCTGAGTTACAACGTCGGTGATGTAGAGCTCGCGGAGCTTTTCACACCGCACGGGACGGTTAACAGTGCTTCGGTTGCCATCGATCGGAGCACTGGCCAGAGTCGTGGATTCGGTTTCGTGGAGATGGGCACCGACGCCGAGGCAAGCGCTGCCATCGCCGCGTTAGATGGAAAAGCACTGGACGGCCGATCCATCAAGGTGAATGAAGCAAGGCCTCCGACACGCACCGGCGGCGGTGGTGGCGGCGCCGGTCGCCGAAATCGGTGGTAAACCGATAGTTGGAACGACCAGCGAATCATCGATGAAAGGACCGGCGGCGCGTGCCAGGCGTTCCACTCGTGCACCAAACAGCGAGTTTCGTCGCGAATTGTGGAATCGCGGGCCTGCTCCGCGACGCCGGTCCCGTCCATCCCTTGCTGAAAGGAGCCTGGATAACCCATGATGGCTGAAGAACGGGAGCAACTCGTACGTTTTTTTGACGAGGGTCGCTGCTGGTGTCAGCACGCCGAGGCTCGGAACGCGTCAGGCGATCCGGTTCAATACGATGACCCGGACGCAACAGCATGGGACCTGACCGGCGCGCTCTGTCGACTCTTCGGGTGGCAGCGCGCTACCGTCTTGTTCGGACAGATTGAGCGCCACCTCGAACCGGGAAAGCACCGGATGCACTACCTCCGCGACGAGATCGTTGATCCGATGTGCGTGCTTCAGCAGTTCAACGATCGCGATGAAACAGCATTTGCAGACATCATCGAACAGGTCCAGAGCATCCCCCTCTGGCGGGGAGCCCCAAAGACCGTAGGAATGGAGAACGCCGGTTGACATCAGCCGGCTGCCGTGGGGACTCCGATGGCACCCCGCGGGCGTACGAAATACACATGCCCGGCGGCTTACTATCGCCGCGAAACGGTCGGATTCCGCAGCTTCACTTTCATGTCACGGCGCGTCGTGCGGCTGTTATTTTCCAGCACCTTCACGGCCTTGGAAATGCTCGGAACCTTGAGCACGACCGTGGTCTTGCCGCCCTTGCCCCCTGATGTGCAGTACATGTAGCCGATGTTGATGTGCGCGTCGGCAAGCCGCTCGCAAAGGTCGGCCGCGGCGCCAGGACGATTGGACAACGGAACGGCCAGCACCTCCGCCTCACTCACGGAGAGGTTGAGGTCCTTGAAAACGGCCCGCGCCCCCGCCGCATCATCGACGATCATTCGCAATACCCCGTGTTCCATCGAATCCATCATGGCGATGGTCTCGATGTTGACCTTGGCCTTGGCCAGCGCCCGGAAGATCTGCGAAAGAACACCCGGCTTGTTGACCAGAAACACGGAAAACTGAGTGCACGTCTCCATTCGACGCTCCCGTTATCGTTGCGCCGCGGTCCGCCTGCCTCTTGTGCTACCGCGAAAACAAAACCCGTGACTGAAATTCATGGTGCCTGCATGGTCGATCGAGCGCCGCATTGATCGATCAACCGTTTGAAGTGTCTTCGATGCCATTTGCCGCCCAGGCCGTCCGACCTCGCGATCAGCCCTTCAGACCCGAGACACGTCAGTATACGCGAATCGGCCCGTTGGGCAAATCACCGGCGTTTCAGACCGTACGGGCGGGCGCCGTACCACAATCCGAGCGACAGCGAGAGCATAAGAAACGTCCCCAGCATGCCCGGTGCGCAGAGGACGGGCAGGACCGGTCCACCCCCGCCGTCCGAGCCTGAGCCGCCGTTGTCATTGGCATTATCGCCACCGTCCGACCGACTCGGATCCAGCGGGAAAGCGTCCAACTCGTCCGGAACGCCATCGTTGTCATCATCCGGGTCGGCGTTGTTGCCAATGCCGTCCAGATCGGTATCCATCGTTTCGGCCGGATCCGTGGGGAAGGCGTCCGCGTTGTTTCCCACTCCATCTCCGTCGGTATCCGTCGTCTCGGCCGGATCGTTGGGAAACGCATCCTCGTCATCGGACACGCCATCCCCGTCGGAATCCCGCGGATTCGGTGGTCGATCGCCGACAGCAATCTCCAGCCGGCCGCCGGTCACACGGCCGTTCTCTGCACTGAAGGTCTGCGGCATTTCAAAGCCTGCCTGAAAGGTCGTGGCGCTGTTCGCCCCCCCGAGTGCGTCAATGACACCGGTGTCTTGCACTCCGACGGTTAATCGGCCAATCAGCTCGGAGGAGTTCCCGAGGGAGAGCAGGCCGGGGCCGGTTTGGAGAAACACCGTCGCCGCGGCCGGTGTGGGCAGCGTGTTCGCCTGAAAGGGATAGGCAACCGTATCAAGCTGCCACTCGAACGCGATCAATTCGATCGTCGGACTTGTTTGGGTGAAATCCAACTCGAACTCGAGAAGGTTTGAGATCGGATCAACCCCCGGCGCCGATAAGCGCACTTCGACCGTCAATTGACTGCCCACGTCCACGGGCCCGTCTACCGGGATCCCCATCACATCCAGAGCTCGTAAAGAAATATCTACCTGAGCTTGCGCCAACGACGCGGACGCTGAAACAAAGGCAACAAACAGCAATCCTGTGAATTGGCGCATCCGCGTCCTCCCGATCACTTTCTGCCCGAGGCGGCGGTATGAACCAGCCGGAGTCGAATTGGTGCCGCCTTGCGGAACCACTCAGACAGGATACGCGCGCCGCCTCTGATCGGCCAAGAGCCCCCCCGGAGGGACCCCGATTTGCCCAACAATCCCAAAAAAGAAGGGCGAGACTGGCTCGCCCTTCGATAGGGATTCGTGAGTTCAGACGCCGGCGCTTGTTGCCCCCGGCTCATTTCGGATGTCTACGGACAATTCAACGGAACGGTGTCACCCAGCCACGGATCGAACGCACTCGCACCATTCAGCACGTCGATCAGGCGGGCCACATCGAGCACGTTTGACGCCGAGGACCGGTCGATGTCCGTCTGGTACGGCGCGCAGACCGTGTTCCCCTGAAGGCAGTCGATCAGCGCCGTGACATCCGCCGCAGCGCTCTCGTGGTCCTGATCGACATCACCCGGTAAGTAGCCAATACACGTCGAAGTCCCGCTGGGACCATGCACAATCTTGGTCAACGCAGCCCGTTCAATCGGTGCGTCGAAGGTTAGCGTAACCGTGCTACCCGCCAGCGGGGAAACCGAAAACGCCGGCGGCGAACCGAGCGTGGACGTTACCGTGAAGTCACCCTGCTCAACATCCGAGGCCAGCGGCGTACAGTTGAAGTTGATCACCACCTCGGTGATGCCCTGCGGTGGGCTCGCCGAAGTCAGAAGGTGAGGCTGGCGGGCGTCGATCGAGCCATCCGCAGGATCGCTGCTGTCAATGCTGCAACCGCAGGACGTGCAGCCGGAAGCCCCGTCGACTGTGACGGTCAGACTTGCGATGGTACCCGGGTTGGCCTGCTCCGTCGCCCAGAATGGATCGCCGTCCTCACCTTGGCGAATCGCGTTCGCAAAAAGTCCCGTCAGACGAAGCTCGTACGTCCCGGGCGCCGCCGGTGCGGTGAACGATCCGGTGAGAAGCACTTCCGGACCTCCCTTGGCCACGCCCGTAATCACCGTGCCAATCGGATAGGGCGCCACCGGAGAGCACAGACCGCCCACCTGGCAGGTCGAACCCGCGGGGCAATCCGGATCACCCGTGCAGGGGACCTGCCCGTTCATGATCGTGTTCTGCCCTCCACCGCACTGAAGCAGCTTCCCGCTCACGAGCGTGCCGCCGAACCCGGCCGGGTTCGTGATTCCCTCGTTGCGGTCGAACGCCATCATCGGATACGAACTGGGTGCATCCGCCTGAGGCAGCGGAGCAGCCTGAGTGCCGTTGGCCATTAGCACCAGTTCAAGATCGAAACCGACCAAGGCCAGACCTTCGTTGGCAAGGTCGGACAGCTCGCCGAACACCGTGTAATCGACCGTGCATCCAGGCCCGGTGGTCATCGAGTTATTCGCGCCGCACTGGACGCTGACATTCAGGTTGGAAGCCTGAACCGCAGGAACCACCATCCCAACCACCGCCAGAACCGCTATTCTTTTCAACATGTCATCCACTCCAGACCGAAAAAGTTCGACAATTTCATGGGCAAGGAAGCAAGCCGCCCCAAGAGTACAGGATCGGCCACCCGGGATCGGAACCGGAAGGCCCCCCACTTTCACCAGATAAGGTGTCTATGTACATCGGCCGACGCGCGATCTCCGCCGGAAACTTTCGACCCGGAACCGACCCCCGACAAGGATCGACATGGGTCGCCGGTCTTGAAAAAGAGCAGGAAATACATTTCCCCTTTAATTATCGTCCGCATCGGCTTATTTGACGAGAAACTTGGAACAGGACACGCTAGGCCACCATGACGCCCCTCCAGTTCACCAAGAGCGTCCGCAGCCTCAAGCGAATCCGCCAGATTGCGCAGGTCCTTAGCCAACAGGGATTTGGCTATCTCGTGGCCCAGCTCAACCTGGCCCGCTATCTGCCCGTCTGGATGCTGAGACGTCGGCGGAGCCGCGCCGCCGCAGAACCGAAGACGATCGGCAAGCGGATGGCCGACATCTGCTCGACGCTCGGCCCCACGTTCGTCAAATTCGGGCAACTTCTGACGACCCGTCCCGACCTCCTCCCTGCCGAAATCCTCGACGAGCTCAGCAAACTTCAGGACCGCGTGCCTCCTTTTGATGGCAGCGACGCGATGCGCATGATCGAGGAGGAGCTCAAGCGCCCCATTGGCGAATGCTTCGCAACGATCGAGTCGACCCCCGTCGCCAGTGGATCGATCGGACAAGTTCACCTCGCGCGAACGCTGGAAGGCGTCGACGTCGTCGTAAAAGTCCAGCGGCCGGGGATCAAGGAAACCATCGCCACCGACATGGACCTGCTTCGCTGGCTGGCGGATTCCCTCGAGCGTTTCGTTCCGGAGCTGGCTCCATACCGCCCCAGAATGCTCGCTTCGGAGCTCGAACAGCTTCTCACCCGGGAGCTGGATTTCGTCAATGAAGCATCCGCGGCGCAACGCCTGGGCGACGCTTTCGCCGAGACGGAAGGCATCCACATTCCCAAGGTCTACTGGAACCTCTCCTCATCGCGAATCCTGACGCTGAAGGTCGTCCCGGGGCGGAACCTGAACACGATTCTGGCGGAAGCCGAGTCCGGCGTATCGGACCTGAACCGCCGTACGACTGGCCGGCGCCTCGTGGACTGCTTCCTGAAGCAGGTCTTCGAAGTCGGGCTGTTCCACGCCGATCCCCACCCCGGGAACATCTTCATCGATCCTCCCTCACAGGTGGCGCTTCTCGACTTCGGACAGGTCGGCACCATCACGGACGACTTGATGACGCAGATCGTCGTCATGGTCTATGCCGCGGTGAACCGGGAAATCGATGTGATCGTCGACGCCCTGGCCGACCTTGATGCCCTCGGCGAGAGCACCGACCGCCGGCAGTTGTCCCGGGCGTTGCTCACGCTGCTGGACAAGTACCATGGCCAGCCGATCAAGCGCATCAACCTCGGCGCTTTGCTCAACGAATTCACGGATATTGTGCGTCAGCACGACGTTATTATTCCCCGCGACGTGCTGATGCTCATCAAGTCGACGGCCCTGGTCTCCTCCGTCACGCAGCGGCTGGATCCTGAACTCGATGTGCTCGAACCGCTCGGGCAGCGGTTGCGCGAGGTGATTCGCCAGCGGCTCTCCCCCTCGCGCATATCGCGGGATTCGAAGGTATGGGGCTGGCACCTGTTCAATCTGACCCGCGCTGCGCCGCGGCAACTGCGCGAGGTCCTGCGAAAGATGGCCGCGGGCGGCTGGCGCCTGCGCCTGCGACACGAAAACATCGATCGACTTACCGACGAACTGGACCGTTCGAGCAACCGCCTGGCATTCAGCGTGGTGATCGCCGCGATTATCGTGGGCAGTTCCATCGTGGTGAGCGCGAATACATCACTGACTGTGTTCAATATCAAATTCCAGTACTTCGGCATTGCGGGGTACCTGTTTGCCGGACTGCTGGGCCTGGGCCTGAGCTGGGCGATTTTCAGAAGTGGGAGGTTGCATTGAAAGCCGTTTGAACGCGACGATGAAGCCTGACAAGGGGTTACCGGGCCCTTCGTTCCGGCGAAAGCGGGATCCGCGACGCACGCCGACCTCCGTATCAGCTATTCCCCGAACGTATTCTTCGGCCCGCCGGACGTGCGGTAGTTCTTCCGCTGCTCGGCGTACTGCTCCGGGGTGAGCTCCTCGAGGGCGAAGGCATCGGGGTCCTGGGCGATCTTCATCAGGAAGGGGATGCACCAGCCGCAGCCCGTACCGGCGTTGAGGCAGCCGGTCATCAAGCTTGGACGCTCCGGCCGCACGCGCCGGGCGTAATTGATCAGCTTCCGCATCGAAACATGGTAGCAGTAGCAGATGTCGTCGTCGTAGTTCATCGGGGGATTGTACGGGCCTGCGGGGCAGGGCGTCCAAGTACGGCGGGCGCGGACCACGTTGCGCGGATCGAGCAATGAAAGTCCGCCCGGGCGGTTCTGCCTTGCGGTTACCGCGATTGCTGAGCCATCCCGATCGCCCGATAACGTCGCGGAATCGCCCACCGCCCGCCGGTCGGCTTGCCAAGCGCTCGCCCAGCCGCTATTGAATCGCCCATCATGAAATGGACCGAGTTCTTCATTCCCACGCTTAAGGAAGTTCCCACCGACGCCATTGTCCCGTCGCACCGGCTGATGCTTCGCGCCGGGCTGATCCGACAGGTCGTGGCGGGGGCTTATACGTATTTGCCGCTGGGGTATCGCGCGCTGCGCAAGGTGGAGGCCATTGTCCGCGAGGAGATGAATCGCGCCGGGGCCGTCGAGCTGCACATGCCCGCGATGTCGCCCATCGAATGGTGGCAGCAGACGGGGCGCGTCGATGCCATGGGCGACGTACTGCTGCGTCTCGCGGGACCGGCCGACGACTGGCGCAGCAAGACGGTCCTCGGACCCACGCACGAGGAGATCATCACCGAGATCGCCCGCGCCTACCTGCGCAGCTACAAGCAGCTTCCGGTGAACTTCTACCAGATTCAGGGTAAGTTCCGCGGTGAAGCCCGGCCCAAAAGCGGCGTACTACGGACGCGCGAGTTTCTGATGAAGGACGCGTACTCCTTCCATGATAGCAAGGAAGGTCCTGGCGGGCTCGACGAGACGTATCAGAAAATGTACGACGCGTACTGCGCGATCTTCTCGCGCAGCGGATTGCCTTACATTCCCGTGGAGGCGGAGTCCGGCCCGATCGGTGGCGATGCCTCGCACGAGTTCATGGTGCCGACCGATGCGGGCGAGGATTACCTCGTTCAGGCCGAGGACGGCTCCTACGCGGCGAATCTGGAACGGGCAGAGGTCCACCCGCTTGAAGGAAAGGCTGCGGGGGAGATGCAGCCGCTGCAGGAGGTTCACACACCGAACTTGCGCACGATCGACGAAGTCTCGAACTTCCTGAAGTGCAAGCCGGAGCAGATGATCAAGACGATCATCTACGAGGTGAACGGCGAGCCGCTGGTCGCGCTGGTTCGCGGCGATCATGAAGTGAACGAGGCCAAGTTCGCCCGCGCCGCGAAGGTCGCCCGCGTTACGCCCGCCGACCCCGAGCTCATCCGCAAGCTTACCGGCGCCGAAGTGGGCTTTGCCGGTCCCGTGGGATTGAAAGCAAGGATCGTCGCCGACCAGGCGGTGACGGTCATGCGCAACGCCGTTACCGGCGCCAACAAGACGGACTACCACATCACCGGCGTGAACATCGGCCGCGACTTTGAAATCCGCGAGTCGGGCGACATCCGCACGGCCGTCGAGGGCGATCGCGCCCCCAACGGCTCTCCGCTCAAGTTCCGCAAGTGCATCGAAGTCGGGCACGTCTTCAAGCTCGGCACCAAGTACTCCGACGCCATGGACGCCACGTACCTCGACGCCGAGGGCAAGGAAAACGCGTTCATCATGGGCTGCTACGGCATCGGGCTCAACCGCATTATGGCGGCAGCCATCGAAGCCTGGCACGACGACAAGGGCATCTCGTGGCCCATGTCCGTCGCTCCCTTCGAGGTCGTGATCTGCGCCTTGGACATGCGCGACGACACGGTGACGGGGATGGCGCAACGACTGCACGGCGAACTTCAAGCCGCAGGTGTGGACGTGATCTACGACGACCGCGACCAGCGGGCGGGCTTCAAGTTCAACGACGCGGACCTGATCGGCTTCCCCATCCGCCTGACCGTGGGCAAGCGCGGCCTGGCCGAGGGTGCGATCGAGATCACGCTGCGCCGCACGGGCGAGGTGACCAAAGCCGCGCCGGAGAAGGTCGTGGAAGTCGTCCGCAAGCTACGGGATGAAGGCGTGGCGGAAAGACGGTAGTTCGGCGCCGTCCCTGTTGAGATACTTCGGGCCTGTCTCAATTTACCCAAGGAGCACGCAGCATGGCAGCCAAACCCATCCCCGACGGCTATCACTCCATCACACCCTATCTCATCGTCGACGACGGCGCCAAGGCGCTCGACTTCTACGCCAAGGCCTTTGGGGCAAAGGAACTGTTCCGTTTCCCCGCGCCGGACGGAAAGGTCATGCACGCCGAGTTCAAGATCGGGGACTCAGTCATGATGCTGGCCGACGCCGCCTCGAACGTCCACGACCCCAAGCACTATGGCGGGTCGTCGGTGGGCATTCTCCTGTACGTCGAGAATGTCGACGCCATGTTCAACCAGGCCGTTGCCGCGGGCGCGACCGTCGAACGTCCCGTGCAAGATCAGCTCTACGGTGACCGCTCGGGCGGGCTCATCGATCCCTTTGGCCACCGCTGGACCCTCGCCACGCATATCGAGGACGTGAGCATCGAGGAAGTCAACAGACGTTATGCGTCGATGAAACCCGATTAGCAAGGGACGATGTCGCGCATCCACCACAGAGAATCGGGCACCAACTCGCAACCCTGCGCAAATCGACGACTCCAGTCCAGTTGCGACAACGCAGCCGTTGCTCCCTCGGCCCGGCGGTGTCACAATCGTGAAGTACCTACATGATAGGCCGCGGCGTTGCCCGCGGCCGGCTCCCGTCCTCGTTGGTTTGGAGCCCGCGTCATGCTGCTTCCCGGCGAATGTCCCGTCTGTCGCAATGGACTACCTTGGACGTTTGTTCTGCGTCCGATCTGGTCGCAATGGCGGTGCAACGGCTGCGAATCGCTTCTGGCCATAGACTCCACCCGCCGGCTTGTCCTGGTGGTGCCATATATTCTGTCGCTCGTCCTCGCAGTCGTGGCCGCGCGGCATCTCCGATTCGAACCCACCTGGGCCATCGTTGCCGTCGGCATCATCTGGCTGCTGGTCCTCGTGCTCCAACCGCCGCGCGTGCTGGAGCGCTGCGGCCTGCGTTGCAAGGGATGCGGATACGACCTACGCGGGCAGGTGGCACCTCGCTGCCCGGAGTGCGGCCGGGCGCTCGATGACGAAGAGCGACATTTCCTGGAGACGGGAACGTTTCCGCGTCCGCATCGCCGCGTGATGAACAAGGGATGGGTGATATTGCTGACTACGTCACTCGTGCTGATGTTCCTGGTTATCGCCGTTTTGCTATACAAGACAAGAAAATTCCCTCCTCCGCCCCCGCCTCCTGCACCGCCCGCACAGAAAGTGACCCCGTAGAGCAAACGTCGCCCTGCAAGTCGGATTAGGATTTTGACAAGCGCGCCGCGAAAGCCGTCATTCCGGTACCACATCCGACGGGTCATTGATCGACTGCTCGATCAGCGTTTGCAACTCGGCCATGCGGCGCGTGAGTGTATCGCCATCGGCCGCACGAATCGTCACATGCCCCAGCTTGCGTCCGGCGCGCGGCGTCTTGCCATAAAGGTGAATGCGCGCGTGAGGAATCGCCGCGAGTTCCTCCAGCGGCGGCAGCGTTCCGATCAGGTTGAACAATGCCGAGCACCCCACCGCATCCGTGCAGCCCAAACGCAACCCGAGTATTGCTCGCAGGTGATTGGCGAATTGGCTCGTCTCCGCGCCCTCGATCGTCCAGTGACCGGAGTTATGCACGCGCGGAGCAATCTCGTTGGCGATCAGCCGCCCATTGTGCTCGAACATCTCCAGCGCCATCACGCCCACGTAATTGAGCCGGCCCAGAAGAAGACGGGCGTACCGTCGCGCCTGCTCTTCGAGGAGAGGTGAGCCTTGCGGCGCGGGGGCAATGGCCACGGCCAGCATCCCGTGCCGCTGTCGAGTCTCAACCAATGGATAGAGTGCCGTTTCTCCGTCGATGCCGCGAGCCGCCACGATGGCAACCTCTCGGTCGAAAGGAATGAACTCCTCGAGAATGGCGGGGACATTGCGCAACGAATCCCACGCCGGCGTCGCCTCGCCATAGTCGGACAACACGCGCTGGCCCTTGCCGTCGTACCCCTGACGTCGGGTCTTCAGCACGGCCGGCAAGCCGATGCGCTTCATCGCAACGCGCAGATCTTCGACTGATGAAACGGACGAGAATCTGGTCGTGGGGATACCCAGCGCTTCGAACGTCTGTTTTTCCAGCAGACGATCCTGGGCAATCCGCAGCGCTTCCACGGGTGGATAAACGGGCACGAGGTCGGAGAGTCGCTCAACCGCTTCGGCGGGAACGTTCTCAAACTCGTACGTGGCTACGCGCGCCCCTTTCGCCAGGCGAGCCAGAGCGGCGGAATCGTCGTAGGCACCGACCACAACCTCGGCGACATCCCCTGCCGGGCAATCCGCTTTCGACTCCAATACGCGGAATCGAAATTGCATTGGATAGCCGGCCAGCGCCAGCATGCGCCCCAACTGCCCGCCGCCAATGATCCCTACCGTCGTCATGGCTGCCTGGGGTCAGGATGGTCCAACACCTGTTGCGTCTGCTCGCGCCGCATCGTCTCGAGGCGAGACCGTAACTCCGGACGCGTCAGTGAGATGATCTGTGCCGCAAGCTGCGCCGCGTTGGCCGCTCCCGCCGGACCGATCGCCATCGTTCCCACGGGAACGCCGCGCGGCATCTGCACGATGGAAAGCAGCGAATCAATGCCGCGCAACATGGCGGAAGCCACCGGGACGCCGAGAACAGGCAATGTCGTCTTGGCCGCGAGCATCCCCGGAAGATGAGCGGCGCCTCCGGCACCGGCGATGATGACCTTCAGACCCCGCTGTTCTGCCGTGGACGCGTACTCAAAAAGCAAATCGGGCGTGCGGTGGGCCGAAACCACCCGGACCTCATACGCCACGGCCAGCGAGTCGAGCACCTCGGCCGCCGCCGACATCGTCTCCCAGTCGCTGCGGCTACCCATTACCAGTCCGACTTCGGCCGACAGGTTCATGCCCTGCTCCCGGTTACCGCGGGAAACAGCCCCGCGCTGCGACAACCGATGTACTTATCGTTTATACCGCTCGCCGTAGTCCACGTCTTCCGGGCGGACATCCAGAACCGCCTCGGGAGCCGTCTTGCGATATTCTTCCATTCCCGGCGGCTCGGGCAGGGCCTTTTCCACGTCCCACGGCGGCCTCTGGGACGCGCAGAGCTGCTCGAAGTACGGTCGCAAGCGGTCAAAGGTCATCTGCCGCTGCTCGACCGGAAGTGCATTCCACAGGCGCACCTTGAACAGCGCCGCCAGTTGCGGCTCGCGCATCATCTCCTCGATCTGGTCCCGGAGCATGATGCGGATGGGCGGCAGCCGTAATCGATCGGTCCGCTTGATGTCGGCCGCATCCTTCTCCCAGTATCGGTGGGCGAGCCGTGCATGCCTCAGCGAGCTCACTCCCGCCTCGGTCAGCCCCAGTCCCAGTTCCTTCAGGGCCCGCTTGATGAACGTCCGTACAAGCCCCGCCGCCGCACGGTGCGTATGGAGCTGATCAAGTACGTCGCCGAGGACGAATTCCTGAACGGTCTTCGTATAACGCTCTTGCGTGGAACCGTCAGGATGAGGGTTGTTCTTCCGGAGCCAGGCGTAGAAATTCTCGGCCAGCGCCAGGTTCTTCTCCCCGCCTTCGAAATAGAGCACCTGGATCCAGTTCTCCATGGCGGACACGAATCCGTTTCGGAAAACGGGACCGGCCGTCCCTTCAACAAAATCCTCCCGATCGCCGAAGTACTTTTTCCCCAATCGCAGGTATTCATCGTAGAGATAGGGAATCAGGCGCGGATCCGTGGAGAATTCGATATAGGAATCGAAGGGCTCGTCAAAGTTCGGCCAGAGGACGATCCGCCCGCCCATGACCATACTGTGCAATGCGAACAGGACGTTACGGGCCGTGTTAATCTCGTCGTTTCGGTCAACGTTCGCGTAGCCCTCGGCCACCTCCGTGCCCAGCGTCGCCCAGTAGACCGTGTGCGAGTAGGCGTTTCGCCAGTCGAGCGGACCGTAGCGCTCCACCATCAGCCGCAGCATTCGCGATGGATCAAGCTTGAATTTCTCCCGCAGGATCTTGGAACGCAGGGCGCCCAGCAGCCGGTCCCGAGCCGCTGCATTCGCCGGATCCTGGAGTATTTCCAATCGCCGGCGAACCGTCGAGTCGAGCACGTCGCGATCTTTGAGAAGCTGCCAGGCCTGCGTCTCCGGACGGATGGTCCGGGCGACGAAGTCCAACAGGTTTTCGTCGGGGCCGAGTCCCAGTTGCTCGAACTGCTCGGCAAGCGCCTTGACCGCCACGTCCCGGCGGAGGAATGCGTCGAAGTCCGTCGGTGCATCCGCCACCTCGCGGAACCAGTCGAAATACTCCTCGTCCGTCAGCGTAATCGGCGGCGGACCCAGCACGCGCTCCATGTCCACGGCCAGCGCCCGCTTGTAGTTGCGGTGCTCGTCGTCCATCACATCGCCGATCTTGTGCCAGTAAATCCAGGCAAGTTCCTTGTAGAGCGTGACCGACCGCGGGTTGTACTGAATGCCCTCGTCGCGCAACAGCTTGATGCCGTTCTGCACCCATTGCCAGCGCTGTTCCGGCGAGTACTGCGAGACCGAAATGTTGTAGGCCATGTTCCATGCGGCAAAGACCCACAACTTGGGCATCCGCGGGGCAAGCCGGCATACAGCCTTGTGCAGCTCGAGCGCCTCGTACGTCTTGCCTTCCATCTTCAGCCGCTCAGCTCGAATCGCCGCCCAGTCGATGGCCAGCGCGCGGAACGTGCCCAGTTTGTTCATCAGCTCCAGTTCCGGCGGAAGCCCGGCGATCGTTTCCGGATTGATGACGAATTGCCGCTCTTTGCGGATCGTATTGATCGGCCCCATCAGCAGTCCGGCGCCGATCAGTGAAAAAAGGGCCAGCGCACCCGCCACCAATTGGACGGAGACTTCCTTGCGCTGCGCGGAGAGCTTCGCCTGCAAGTGCTTGGGCAGCGGCTGGGTGATGGAGCGTGTCATGGATGGACTGTCACCGGCCATGGTTCAGGTCGCTTTGGCGCACACGGAAGCAGGCATATCCACCTTAAATCGACGTTTCCGCGACTTCCCGGCGCTGGAACACGAGCATGGCAATCCCCAGGGCGAGCGCCGTCTTGAGCAGGACGAGTTCGCCCATGCCCTGTAGCACCCAGTACAGCGTCACGTTGCGTCCGTTCACCAGCGTCTCGATGGCGCTGTAATGCTGGAAATCCGGAAGAACCACCATCACCAGATCATAGAGCCGCGCGATCACCGTAACCACAAGCTGCTGAACCGATGCGAAGATCGAATCGAAATCTTTCGTGAGCTGGTCGAACGCCTCCTCCAGCAGCCCCCGCATGGAAGCGAGCGCAAACACGGTGAACGACGCGAGGCAGGCCACCGGGAAGGAGAACACGCTGGCAAAGAGCAGCGCCACCGCCGCCAGAAACATCAGCTTGCACTGCATCAGAATCAGCAATCGAAGCAAGTTTCCCTCGAAAGAACCGACGACGAACAGGACTTCGATGCCGTCCGTCTTGCGAATCTGCAGGGTCGTTGGATAAAGCCGCTCGTCGGCGAACGGGTTTGCGTTGATCAACATGACCTGGAGCGTGTGGTCAGGGGCCACCGCATCCGCGGGAACCGGAATGACGTGGAATCGGCCCGCGACGTGCCGCGTGGGAATCCGATACGCCTGTGCACCCTTTAGGGGATCACCGAAGATCCACTCCGCCCGGTAGATCTCGTCCGGCGGATAGTTGCTGACCTGGGCATAATAACGCAGTTGAATCTGGTCATCCGGTGAACGGCTGCAAAGAACGTTCTCGAACTGATACACCCGTCGCTCCAGCGGTGCGACGACGCGCCACCGGGCCTCGTACTTCGCCTTGAGATCGTGTTTGATCTTTTCCGGCGTGGTGTCGATCATGTTGTCATACAGACCCTGCTCGCGATTCCGTTCGTATTCCTGCTCCGCCAACGCGCCGAAATCGGGCAATGTCGCCTGGATGGCGTGGCGGGCGACGAGCACCTGGTTGTCCAGTTCCGACTTGTCATACGTATTCAGCGGAGGACGCGTCGCCCGGATGAACTGGACCATGCCGTACGTTCCCAGCCCGGCCAGAAACAGCAGCGTCCCGTTCAGCAGGCAGATGCCCATCCACTTGCCCAGCAGGAACTGCCACCGAGGGATGGGCTTGGTCACGATCAGAAAGAGCTGACGATCGACAATCTCCGCGGACAGCGACCGCGCCATGAAGATGCTGAGCAGGCTGAGCAGAAACCCGCTGAGCATCAGGCTGTAGGACATGAATGTCTGCACGGCGCCGGTGAGCGAATCGTCACCTTCGACGAAGAACGGCAGTCCCAGAACGGTCGCGGCCATCAACAGAAGGAAGACCACCGCCACGCGCATGCGGATGCCTTCCGAAATCGTCTGTCGCGCGACCGCCCAGATCCGTCCCACGCTTACTCCTCGGTCCTTTCCGACTTATTTGACTGGTCTTTTCCGCCCTTGAGGAGCTCGTCCAGAATCGTGCGGTCCGCGTCGACCTCGCGACGCGCAGGGTCCGAACGATCCTGCTTCGACTCAGGCCCCGCGGGACCTTCCGCCGCTGCTTCCAACTCGGCGGCCTCGGCTTCTTCCGACTCGTCGCGCCCGATCAGCGACTCGAGCACGTCGCGCGCAGGCCCAGCCTCCGCTCTCGGCAACGCCTCAGCACCCCGACCTTGCGTCGCATCAACCCGCTGCGTTCCCGCAACCATGAGCGATTCGATCACGGCGTCCGCTTCCGCCTCCGCCGGCTTCTGCAGGAACTCGGGAACCGCGCCCCCCGAGACCGCCCCCGATGTGCGGATGTTCGCCGCCCGGGCCTCCTCCACGATTCGCAGGAAGAACTCCTCGAGACGGTCCCGCGGATTGCTCACGCCGATGATGTCCTTCTGCTCCAGTCGCTGAATCGTCTCGCGTACCTGGCGGATGGTCTCCTCGGAGAGCGCCGGCGCTGTGATTTGCGTGACATCGCGTTTGCGGAGGAGCTCGGAAATATCCCCGGCCGCCCGCTGCTGACCGCCGTACAGAATCGTCACGCGATCGCACACGTCCTCGACGTCCGAGAGTACGTGGCTGGAGAGTAGAATCGTCTTGCCTTTTCGCCCCAGTGCACGAATCACCTCTTTGATCTGCGCCGCGCCGACCGGATCAAGTCCGGACGTAGGCTCATCGAGAATGAGAAACTCCGGATCGTTGATCAGCGCCTGCGCCAGGCCGATGCGCCGGGCCATGCCCTTGCTGTACTCGCCGATGGGTCGTTTTGCCTCATGCCGCAAACCGACCATGTCCAGCAGACGCTCCGTTCGGTCGCTGCGCACCCGCGCCGGCAACCGAAACAACCGTCCGTAGAAATCCAGCGTTTCAGATGCCACCAGATAACGGTAGAGGTAGCTCTCTTCCGGCAGGAAACCGATGCGGGCCTTGACGCGCACGTCGCTCGGCGGCGCCCCGAACACGGAAATGCGGCCGCGCGTCGGGTACAGCAGGCCCAGCAGCATCTTGATCGTCGTCGTCTTGCCGGAACCGTTGGGACCCAGCAGTCCGAAGACTTCCCCGGCGCGGATCTGAAGATTCAGGTCCTTGACCGCCTCGACCCGCGGACGCCGCCAGAAGTCGCGGAAGATTTTGGTGAGCCCGACGGTCTGAACGACCGCTCCGTCTGTCTTGGCCATAATCAGCTCTTACTTGCCAGCTCGCGGCCCGGCATGACCCGCCGCCCGCTTCGTTCACTGAACATCAACCGACTCCCACCGGCAGCGGTTCCCACCGCCTCTCCCGCAGGTCTTCCGGGCTGAAATCCTGCTGCTGCAGCCGCAGCTTCTCTTCAATCTTCTTCTGCTCCGGATCAAGCGGGATCTTCAGACGGAACTCGCTGTCCATCGGCCTGTAGAACTTGATCACACCGGGTTCATTGAAGATCGCCATGCGTGCCTCTTCCCAAAGACGCTCAATAAGCAGAATGGGATTCCGTTCGTATTCCGGAACCAGCGTCCGGTAGAGCTCCACGTCACCGCGCATGCGATCGACCACGATGGACATGAGTGCCGTCGCATCCTTGACGATCCTTCCCGCCTTGCCCTCGACATCCTCCACGAGCAGCCGGTCGAGCTCCTTCTGAAGCGCCTCGGTCCGGGCGCTTCCCGGCTCGGCGGCGGCCAAATCGTCCAGAACGGCAATCACCCTGCGATGGGCGACACCGGCCGCCTCGTTGAGCAGCTTCGTCCGGTCTTGCACCGCCTGGTTGATCTTCGCCGACTTGTTGTTCTCCTCCCGCTGCGTTTCATCGAATGCACCGCGAATCTGCAGCGGTGGCGTCGGCTCGAATACCTCCACGAGGGTCACCGTCACGCCGCTTTCCAGTTGTCGCAGATGATCGTTGAGCTCTCGCAACATGTCCGTCTGCAGATCATCCACGCGCGTCCGTGTGACCTCCTCGGCCGTCATGCCCGAGGCAAGCTGGATACCGATCGTCTCCACCAGTACGCGGATGAGATCGTCCGCAGACTCCGTCTGGTCGCCCATGATGTTCGACACGAATCTTGCGACATCGTCGATCTTGTAGGTCACCTTCCAGCGCACGTGCACCAGCCCCGCGTCGGCCGTGAGCAACGCACCGTCCAGCGTCGGGTTGAGACCCTCGCCTTCGCTCCGGGAGATCATCGCCAACGGCTTCTCGCGCTCATTGGCGGTGCGATGAAACGTGTGACTGTCAATCACCACCTCGTTGCTCTTGCGCGTCGGCAGTGGGACGATCTCGTCGATTGGAAACGGATAGCCCCAGACCAGCCCCGGATCGCGCACGTTGGGAAGCAATCGCCCCAGCCGCAGCACCAGCGCCTGCTCGCTCGTATCCACGGTGCGAACGTTGGAGAACAGGTACAGAATCACCAGCACGAGCATGATGCCCTTGAGGATGCTGAAGCTGGCCCGCAGCGCATCCGCTAGCGATTGGTTGGCCGCATCCAGCGGTTCCTCCACCGCGAACGGGGCATCATCCCCTGGGTTCAGGTGGTCGCCGTGATCGTGATCGTGGTCGTGTTCGTCATGTACGTGCATGACCGATCAACCCTCCTGCCCGCTCGGCGTCGGCGACGCGATCTGCGATACTCCCTTCGACTCCTTCCCGTCATCGGAAGTCGTCGGCAGCGATGCGCCTTCCGGAATCCGTCGCCGATCTTCTGCGTTGAACACGTCCCACGGCGCCTGCTTGGTGTCGATCACCAGCGTCGTACGCTCGCGGAGTGCCTGCCGAATCGTCCGGAGCTTGTCGAGGAAGATCCGCAGCTCCGGATGCACGTCGAATTCCTTGTAGTATCCGCTCACCACGCGCTGCGCCTCGGCTTCGATCTGCGCCGCTTTCTGCCGTGCCGCTGCGAGGATGCGCTCCTCCATCGCCTTGGCGCGAGCCATGATGTCCGCCGCTCGCGCCTCGCCCTCCGCCCGATACTGAGCGGCCTTGGATTGCTCGTGCTCCTTCATGCTGGAGAACACCGCCGTCGTCACCGACTCGGGCAAAGCCAGTTTCTTGAACCCGAAGGCAACGACCTCCACGCCGAACTCACGCATGGCGTCGCGGGCCACCGCCTCCTTCAATTCCGCCTCGATCTCCCCCAGATGGCGATCTTCCGCATTGGTCGAGACGAATTCACTGAATTTGCGCTTGCCGACCAGTGCCTGCTTCTGCGTGACAATCGTCGTGCGCAGCTTGCGTTCGCCGTCCTCGACGCCCCCCGGGAAGTTGGTCAGGAACTTGACGGGATCGGCAATCCGCCAGAGCGTGTACGTCGTCAGCAGCAGGTTCTTCCCATCCACCGTCCGCGTCTCTTCCGTGCGATCCTCCAGCAGGCGCGTCCGCTTGTCGTAACGCACGACGGTCTGCACCGGCCGCGGCGCCTTGAAGTAAAGCCCGGGCTGATCGATGGCTTTCTCCGCCGGCTTGCCCCAGGTCTTCTTGATCGCCACTTCCGTGAAGCGCACCTGGAACGTGCACATGTAGAGCGCCAGCACGAGCGCCAGAAACGCCGCCGCCAGGATCGTTCCCAGATTCTTCATCCTCGAATTCTCCACGCACCGAAAATCGCCGGCACCATCTCCTGCCGACGCAACGGACTATTTCCCAACGCCTTCTTCCAGGACGCGATCCAGCGCCCCCTGCTCCGCCGTGTCATGCTCGATGATCAGGTTCGACGTGTCCCCGATGATCACATACTTACGAATCAGGTCGAGTTCTTCGAGCGCCTCCAGTTGCCGCCGCTGAAGATACAGCGCCGGAGCCGCTTCATAGGCGGCCACCTCCGCATTGAACAAGCGGACCTTGGAGGCGGCGTCGCTGATCGCGCGACTGGCATCCGCCCGAGCGTCCGCCACGATCTGCGCCACCTGCCCGCTGGGCGGCGGGATGTCTTCTTCCGGCGCCCCCATGAGCAGATCCGTCACCGTTCGCTCCGCGCCCGAGAGCGCCTCGCTTCCGGCCTTCTCCGTCGACCGCAGCCGGTTCAACGTCTGAATGGCTCCATCCAGCTCCCTCGCCCGCACAATCGACCCCGCTGCGGACGTAAGAATGCGACGCTCCTCCGCCTCGGCGGCGTGGATCATGGAACCCTTGGCCGTCTCCGCCGAGATCGACGCCTGGTAGGCCTTGGCGACCTCCTGCTTGGCGGGCGGGTGAGCGCCCCGAATGCCCACGAAAACGATTTCGATGCCCGCATCCAGCGCGTCCAGGCTCTCCTGGATCTGCTGATGCAACAGCTTGTTGAATTCATCCCGCGAGGGGCCCATCAACTGATCGGCGTCGATGCTCGCCGCGAACTTCGTGATGTGCTG
Organism: Phycisphaerae bacterium; assembly: GCA_024102815.1. NCBI lineage: Bacteria > Pseudomonadati > Planctomycetota > Phycisphaerae > Phycisphaerae bacterium. The sequence goes on along the minus strand of JAGFJJ010000005.1, from coordinate 126,070 downwards.
GTAGGCAAGGTTTTCGAGAAGCAACTGGGGATCCAGTTGGTTGTAGAGATACGCCTCGATGTCCTTGATGCGGTACTCGATGGGCACGGAGACCAGAAGCAGGTGAACCGGGACGCTTCGCGTGCCGGAAGCCGCCTCGCTCGCTCCCACTTCCTCGGTCCGGACCTCCCCTTCTTCCGCCGGCGGCGATCCCACCAGCAGCAGCAACTCGGGAATGTACTCGTGCGACTTCGTCCAGAGGATCGCACCCTGGTCGTCCTTCTCGTTCGGCAGCGACTCCCCGATGACCAGTTCGCTGACCTTCTTGGCCGGAGCCCGGTAGACGATTTCGATCGGATAAGGCCACTTGAAGTGAAGCCCCGGACCAAGCACCGCACCTTGCGGGCGAAGCCGCCCGAAACGCTCCACCACCGCTTTCTCTTCCGCGTTCACCAGCACAACACTCGTCAGTGCCAGAACGACGACACACGTGGCCACCATGATCGGAAAGAGCCAGCGCTGGAGAAACTGGTAGAACCATGTCGAGCTGACTTCGAACCCGAACTGGTAGTTGATGGCTTCGGCAATGGACTTGGCCAGGCTACCGGGTTCGCTGACCAGCCCGAGCGCCCGACTCTCGAACGACGGGCGGGCGATCACGTCCGGCGAGCGAGGCCGGTAGTAGTCGAGAATAAAATTCGCCAGGAACTCCAGCCCGAGCAGGAGCAACCCGAGGCGAAGCAGGTAAGCCAGCAGCGGCTCCGCCCACGAGATCGTGGACGACGCCATCAGCACGATCGCCAGCGACAGGCAGACCAGGGCATTGCCGGCCATGCAGATCGCCCCGGCCCGGAGGAGCCGCCATTGCGGCAGCCGCGACAGCGCCAACCCGTATCGGGCATACAGGAAGCAGAGAAAACCCACCCCGACGAAGAACCACATCACCAGCGTGGGTTCCTGCGTGCGATGCAGCGCGCCGATCCCGTCCGTCTGGAATGCCGACTCGAAATCCCAGGACCAGCCGACGAAGTGACCGCCGACCAGCAGGGCCGCAAGCACCAGGCTTGCCGCCGGGAAAAGCCAGCGCACGATCCAGCGAAGCCGATTCTGCTCGATCAGCAGGGCCTCGTCGTCGAGCTCGAAGATTGCCTCGACGCCGCCCTCGGCCTGACTGCGTCGCAGCTCTTCGGTTTCCAGTGCTTCGACGTTGACCCGCCGCAACTGCTTGAAGAACAGGAAAAGCACCAGCCAGATGGGCAGTCCGATCAGCATGAACCGCGACGCGGTCCAGATTGCATCGGACCTTGACCACGTCGCCAGCGCCACCAGCGTGCCGAAGCAGCCCAACTGCAGAAGAAAGCCCAGAATCGCCACGTTCACCGGACGGCGATCCGACGCTACGGTACCCTCGGTCATTCGTGAGGTATCCTGCCTTGGAACCCGGTCCCGACGCCCTCAGCCCGTGCGACTTGCGAGGCCATGGCAGTGACGGGATTCGAACCTGAGCGCGCCCGCGATGCGGACGACACTGCGAACTACGACGCACTTCCAAACGTATGCATTGGCATGGGGCGGAACGAAGGGCCGACTCCTTCGGGCCGTTTCTGATTACCTGATTCATGACGCGGGCGAGAATCCGGCCCCCCTGCGGGATGGCTTTCAATGAACCAGCGAATCCTGACCGTCGCAGCCAACACCTTTGTCGAAACCATTCGTCAGCCCATTTACGGTGTGATGCTCATCGTCACCGCCATCCTCATGGTTCTCAACGTCTCCCTCGCCGCCTTCACCCTGGAAAACGACGACAAGCTCCTCCTTGAGATAGGGCTTTCTACGCTCCTGCTTTGCGGTTTGTTCTTGGCCGCTTTCAGCGCCACCGGCGTCGTCTCCAGGGAAATTGAAAACAAGACCGTGCTCACGGTCATTTCCAAGCCCATTGGGCGACCGGCCTTCATCGTAGGCAAGTTCCTGGGCCTGCTAGGGGCGATGCTTATGGCCTTCTACGTCGGGCTGCTGATCTTCGTCCTGGCCATGCGCCACGGCGTGCTCCAGAACACGTCGGACCCCTGGGACGCCCCCGTACTGGTCTTTGGCGTGGGAAGTGCGATGGTCGCCGTGCTGGTCGGGGCGTGGTGTAACTACTTCTATGGCAAGCACTTCGCGACGGTCAGCCTGACCACGGTGACCATTCTGCTGACGTTCTCCGTCCTGCTCGTGGGGAAGTTTGACGAGAAATGGAACGTCATTCCCTTCGGAAGCAATTATGTCGGCGGGCAGGTGCTGCTGGCCTCCTATTTGCTCATGCTGACCATCGGCGTCATCACCGCCGTCGCCCTCGCCTGCTCCGCCCGGTTAGCCCAACTTCCCACCCTCCTGGTTTGCCTGCTTTTCCTCGCGGTTGGCTTCATCGCAGACTACGCATTCGGGCAATTCGCGGACAATTCTCTCGCCGCCAACCTGGCTTATCACATCGTCCCCAACCTCGGCCCCTTCTGGGTCGTCGATGCCCTGCTCGCCGACAGCGACGTCACCGCCATTCCCCTCCGCTACCTCGGTCTTGCCACGGCCTACGCCGCCCTCCTCACCACCGCGGCCGTCTCGGTTGCCGTCGTCCTGTTCCAGCGGCGGGAGATCGGCTGAATCTGATTGACGCCCTCCAACAAAAAAGACCGCCCCGACTTCTCGAGGCGGCCCGCATGATCTGTCCGAGATTCAAAGGCTGGAAAGGACTAGCGCTTCCGATCACGCTCGCCATCGCCGCGCGAAAGGGCCCCTACCTTGATTTCAACTGGATCGCCGGTCGAGTAGGCCATCGTGTTGACGTTCGCATCGCTGACAAACGCCTTTGCCGTATTGATGCCGATGCGATAACTGCCCTTGGCGTCCGACGGAACGCTGTACACGAACGTTGCGAGATACTTCACATCGTCCGAACCGACGCTCTTACCTCCGCCGTACGTCACGATGGCCGCTCGCTTGCCCTTGAGATCAATGGCCTCTACCACTTGGTCTTTGCCGAATATGAAGTTCTTGCGGTTCTTGTCAACCGTGACCGCCGTCAGCGGAAGCGTGCCACCTTCATCGCCCAGCACGTTCAGGTGCAGCTCATAAGCCGCGACATTCGCAGCGTTGCTGAGAAAGACATGGACCTCGATCTTCCCACCCGGCGGCACGATCTTCTGTGCCGGAACGACCGTCATGACGGCGGGAGAACCGCCGTCCGCAAACGCCGGCATCGCGAAGCCCGCCAATAGGATGCCCACCGCCGCCAACGTAATGGAATGATGACCACGCATGTTCATTCGCTCCTTTGTTTTCCTCGCCCCCGGAAATGAACGATCCCGGCCGATGCCAAAGTCCTTCAGACGTGCAGTCACGTCTCTTGCGGCGCGGCAGAACAAACCGGCCTGGACTCCGACCCGTCCGCAGCGTCCCTGCACACCGTATTGGTGTACCACGACCGCAGCAGAAAAGCAAGCCGCTTGGCCCCGCCGCGAGATTTCCTGACGGTACGTTGCCCCCCTCCCGCCAACCACCGGACGTACACCGCCCCGAATTCGCCAGTTTCTCGCACGAACTTCCCCTATACGGTATGAAGGGCCGTGACGATGGTACTCCGCGCCGCTCGTCGCGCCGGCGCAATCGAGGCCAGCAGCCCGGCTGAAATCGTCAATCCGATCGCCAGGAGTACCGTCCCCGTCGGCAGTGAAAAGGGCGGCTGAAAACCGCTCAGGGCAGCGGTCAAGCGATTGTCGGACAATCCCAGGTGAACCCCGAGCGCCACCCCCGCCACCGCCCCGATGATCCCCAGAAGCAACGCCTCGCCCAGAACCAGGCGCAGGACCTGCGACTTCAGGGCCCCGACGGCGCGAAGCATGGCAATCTGTCGCGTGCGAATCTGCACGCTGATCATCATCAGGTTGGCCACCCCCAGCATCGCCACCAGCAGGAGAACCCCCGGCGTCCAGGTCATCGCCGCCAGACCCAGACGCACGCTGCGATCCACGCCCTCCTTCAACCTTCGAAGTGAACCGATCACCGCGTCCGGTCGTTGGAGCAGGTCTGCAACGGTAAGCAGCGCCAGCCTCTCCCGGAAAAGCGCCCAGCGATCCTCGGCCGACATCCCTTCACCGCCAACGCGTACGTAACGCAACGCCGCTGCAAAACGCCGCACCAGGTCTTCTGCTGCCTCGGAAAGTGGCACTGGATGGTCAGTCGCCGCCAGCCAGGATTCGAAATCCGGGCGAAGTGATTCGATCTCTTTCCCGGCCAGCGCCAGTTGTGGCTGCCAGCGAAGCATGGACTCCATCACGGCGTCCCGATCGCCCGGATCGGGCAACCCGCCGGCCTCCGTCGTGACGTCGAATTCCAGCGGCGCTTCCGTCCTGGGCAAGCTCATCTCGAATGTCACCATCGACACGCCGTCGAAACCCAGTTTCTCCGCCAGATCACGCTGCGTCCCGAGGAATGCGCTGGCTGCGGCGAATTGCATGTACGAGGTTGCCTGAAAGGCCGTGACCGCCACATCGAGCACCGGCGACTGCACGATGCCCGCAACTTCGAATGATGCCGCTCGCGATCCGACCCGTATGCGGACGTGGTCACCGACCTGAATGCGAAGATGATGCGCCGTCTGCGTGGGAACCAGCACCGCTCCGCCTTCGTCGATCCGTCGAAGCGCCGTTTCCCGATCGCCGTCGACAAACTCGATTGGCACGAGGTTCAGCAACTTGGCCGGATCACCCGCGACGAAGACGGGTCGCGTCAGTTGTTTCCAGAATCGTCCAATGATGGAATTGATCTGCGCGCCGCCGTCTTGACCTTCAACAACGACTTCGCAGTCGACATCGGTTGTGGTGGCCAGGTCCCTTACCCAGGGAAGCGCGCGAATGCGATCCACCCGATCCGCCGGGACGTACTCCGCCGCCCAGATAAAAGCGCCGGGCAGTCGCCCCGGAAAATCCCAGATGACCCGCAGCGACTCCGCCCCGAGCGACATGTAGACGATCTGCGAGAGCCCCACCATGAGCATCCAGCAGATGCCCGTGGCGCGCCATGGCGATCGCCCGCAGATCTCGGCCGAAACCAGTCGCGGCAGACGAAGCGCGGCACCGACCAGTCGCGAGAGTGGCGGCCCCAGAACGAGCACCAGCAGCGGCACGATTAGGACGTAGCCCAGGAAAATCGAACCGGCCCCTGCTGCAGCGGGAATCGGCTCGAGCCAGCTTTCCGGAATCTCGCCGCGCACGAGCAGCTCGTGCACCAGCAGCAGAAGGACACCGACAACCCCGCACACCGCCAATGGCCAGCGGCGCGCCGGACGCGATTCCGTGACGACCGCGGTCATGGGCGTCACGCGGGCCACTTCCACGAACAGCAGGAACCCGGCCACAAACGTCGTGACCAGTCCGCTCCCTGCGGCAAGTGCCATCCCCCAGGCACTGAATGCCGTCCGTTCCGCAACGAATCCCTTCAGCTCACTGACCAGATAGCTCATCGGAACCCCGGCGGCGATCCCCGCGAGTGTGCCCGCGACACCCAACGGAGCGAGTTCCAGCAGAAGCATCCCGGCGAGGCCCGCACGGGTCATGCCCACGCAACGGAGCATCCCCAGACGCGGCCTTCGTTCGAACAAACTCATGCTCATTGTCGTCAGGATGATGAAGAAAGACGTGAGCATGGCGACGAACGCCACGAGTGTAAGCAGAAGCCGCATCAGTCGATCGGCTTCCTCCAGCAGCGAGAGCCGCCCGGCTGTCGTTTCCACGTCGATCGTCTGACTCGCCGGAGCCGCCGCGATGATCTTCCGTACCGCCGCTTCCGCGTCCGCCAGCTTCTGCGGTGATGCGTCCTGCAGCTTGACGTCGATCGCATTCACGCGGCCGGGTTCATCGGTAAACGACTGGAGCTCATCAAGTGCGAGAAACAACTCCGGGTGTTGAAAATCGGCGACGCGCTGCCCGTTGAAAATTCCCACGACTTTCAGTGGCAGCGATGCCTCGCCCCGCGAACGCCGCAACTGGATCACGTCTCCCAGTGAAACCGACAGTCCGCGCGCAAGGTCACGCTCGATCACCGCTTCGCCGCCCCCGCCCTCTCTCAGGAAACGACCCTCGAGCTCCGGCCAGCTTCGGAAGTGCGGCTCGTTGACGGGGTCGACACCGCGCGCGTCGACCTCCCAGTCGCCGCGCGGCGCTCTGGATTCCGCGCCGTCCACAGAGGCGACGAGGCGACGCGTCAGGCGTGTGGTGACGCGCTCGACATTGGTCAATTGGGAAATGGGCCGCGCCAGGGAGGCATCCATCGCACCCCAGTGCGCACCGGCGGGGAAAACGGTCAGATGCGCCGCCCCGAGCCAGCGGCTGACCACCTGGTTGGTGATCATCCGGCGGGCCGTTTCGTAGCCGCTGGTGGCCACGACCAGACCCGCGACGCCCAGGGCCACGGACAGAACGATGGCACCGACCCGGATCGGGCTAGCCCGCCAGTTCCGCGTAGCGAGACGCCACATGGTGGACCTGCCGCTGTTCATCGGGTTCGATCTCTCCCGCGATTTGTCCGTCCTTGAGCAGAATGATGCGATCGGCGTTGGCCGCGCCGCTCGGCTCGTGGGTCACGGCCAGCAGCGTCCGCCCCCGTTCCCGAACAAGATCGCTCAACAGCCGCCAGATGGCCGCGCCGTTCCTTGAATCGAGATTACCTGTGGGCTCATCAGCCAGAATTAGCGCGGGATCGTTCATCAGCGCCCGCGCCACGGCAACGCGCTGCTGCTCGCCGCCGGAAAGCGCCGCCGGGCGATGTTGCATGCGATGATCCAGCCCCACCTCTCGGAGCAGCGCTTCGGCGTGCTCGCGCAGTTCTCTTTCGCCGCGCCCCTCAAGGGCCACAGGAAGAGCGACGTTTTCGAGCGCCGTAAGTTGAGGGAGCAGGTTGTACGCCTGGAAGATCACACCCAGGCGGCGGCGACGGAAAACCGTTCGCCGCCGGTCACCCATCGATGCCAAGTCGTTGCCCTCGACAAGAACGCTGCCACTCGTCGCATCGTCAAGCCCGGCTAGCAGGTGGAGCAACGTACTCTTGCCCGACCCGCTCGCCCCCATCACGGCCACGAATTCGCCCGCTGCGATGGAAAGCGACACGTCCCGCAGCGCGTGGACGGGTTCCTCGGCTGAACCGTAGGTCTTGCTCAGATGGGTGATTTCAACGGCATTGGCCACGCACGCGATTGTAAGGATCGAACCGGTCGCGGGCCACCAATAGAAAAACGCCCGGCCACAGGTTCATACCACTGCGGCCGGGCGCATCTCAGGCGATCGTCGAGCAATGTACGCCCATCGATCACGCAACATTCAGGGAGGTCTTCAATATCAAGCGCTGTGCGCTCGCTTTAGGCCAAGGCAACCTCGCGCGCCTCGCGGATGAAGTGACCGTCATCCATGAAGCCGTCGAAATCAGGGGCCGGGGCCATGGCAGCCGGAGCCAGCTTTTTCTTGCGGACGCGCTCCTTGGTCTCACTGGTATCGCGCCTCCGGCGATTGCTCTCGGTCCGAGTCGTGGTTTCGCGTTCACGCCGCTCGTAGGTCGGCTCCTCTCGCGTCGCACGCGTCTCACGCGTCTGCCGGACCTTCTTGTCCTCCTTCGGTCCCGTCTCGCGCGTCTTGCGCTCGGCCGTGGGATTGTTCTGGATCGTTACGCCCTCGTTCTCGGATCCGCTGAGCATGAACCATGCCCCGCCGGCGCCCAAGGCCGCAACGACCAGCACGATCACCAGGATTTTCACATTCTTGTTGGCCATATTCTGCACCTCCCATCGAGCGGACAGCCGGACTTCCCGCCGGTCCGCCGCGTCATCAGTCCAAGCCCTTTTCTTGAAGCGACGTCTCTATGGAGTGTAACGCTCGACTCGCGCTCGTTCCACCGAGTCGTCTCACGAAAACCAAACAGTGCTCCCTCTATGATCCCCAACACCATTTCGACGCCTTGGGACGGCGGAAGTTCTCGAAATCCCGATTCCAGCCATGAAGTTTCCGCGAGTCAGGCATCAATTCTATGTAACAACGTATTTAATTCAGTCCCAGTTTCCAATCTTCCGACTCAGTCCTCATCCGGGCTTGTCCGCCGTTGCTCGCTCCATTGCTTCTGTTAACCTCCGCTCGCGGCACGCAGCGTGCCGGTTCGGAAGCGGACAATAAGGAGCTTCAAGCATGATGCGAATCGGGCTGCGCGCCGGAACCTGCCCCACCTGGGACTTTGCGACCCTCATTTCCAAGGCGAAAGAGCACGGGTTCGACGGAATCGAACTCGACGTCGTGGGAAAAGAAGGCCATCTGCCCGCCGTGCCTGAACTCAACGGGCGCGCCGATGATACCCGTAACCTGCTTCAGCAGAACAATTTGCAGATCGTGGCCCTTTCACTCGACGTCGCCCTCGATGCCCGGGATGCCGGAGAGAACGCGAGACGAAGGGGTCTGATCGCCGAATACATGGATACGGCGGTCCGCGTCGGTTGCCCGGCCGTGCGAATCTCCGTTGGTCGCGTTCAGTCCTGGGACACGACCGACACGGCGTCCACGCGGATTCTGGGAAACCTGCTGAAGCTCGCCGACCAGGCGGCCTCGCTCGGCATCACCGTGATGGTCGAAAACGGGCACGAGTTTTCCGGCAGCGAAACACTCTGGTACCTGCTGGATGGTGTCGGGCATCCGGCGATCGCAGCATGCTGGAACCAGGCGCGTGCCCTGGTTCTGCGGGAGAGGCCGACCGTATCGATTCCGCGCCTTGGTCGCAAACTCGGCATGGTTCACGTCAGCGACGTGGCGCTGAACGAACGAAACATCCCGACTTCGTTCACGCGACTGGGCGAAGGCTCGGCTGAGATCGCCAAGCAGGTCGATCTGCTTCGCGGCGTCGCCTACGAAGGGTTCCTGGTCTATGACACACCCGCCAAAGCAATCGATGCACTGGGTGGCGCGGACCAGGTCCTGCCCCAGGCCGCTTCGTTTCTGCGGGAACGGATCGGGTTCCAACACGCCGTGCTGTCCGCCTACAAAGGGGACAAGAACGCACCCAAACTCGCCGCCCCCAGGCCTCTGGCGGAAGCCAAGTGACCATCCACCGGCACTCACCGGGTTGAGCACCGACGCCGCGCCCTCCATCCTTCAGTGGACGAACAGCCCCGCACCGGAGCCTGAAGCGCCATGCTCGACGGCCTGCTGAAAGAGAGGCTCGTCGCCGCCGCATGGTGGAGCCTCGTCGTGCTGGCGCTGGTCGCCCTGCTGGTCCTCCTGCGGATCACGCGGGCGGGCAACCGTTGGATTGTGCGCCTGACGTCGGTCGCTCTCGGGGTTTCGACCGGCGTCATGCTCTCCTACGTTGATCCGTCTTTCCCCAGCGCGTTTCTGCTGTTCGCGTGGCTGACGGCCCTTTGTTGCCTGGCCGTGTCGACGCTGCTCGCCGGAGAACGCTTCGCCGCTCGCCCCATGCTGAAGGTAGAACCCGCCCCGCCCGCGACGGGGCTGTATGTTGTCGGGGTCGTCGGGCTGTTCGCCGGCACGGTCTCCGGAGCCTGCGTCCTCTTCGTGCTCCTGCAACGGCTGCTGGAACTTGCTTCCGTGTTGCTGACCATTCGACCATGGTCGGGTGATCTTTCCGGCTACGGTCTGGAGGGCGTGTGGGTACTTTCCATCCTTCTGGCAGGAGCGGTGCTTGCCGGGTGGGCAACGCGCGATGCCCGGCTGTTGCTGGCCGTTTTCGCGCTGACGTGGGTCCTCGCGGCGTGGGTGTGCCTGCTGGAGCCGGTGCTGACCATCACACCTCGCGGTATCGTCCGCTATTCAGGCCGGTCCGTGGCACTCGCCGGCGTCATGGGCGTGATCGTCGGCGGATTCGGGTACCTGTACTCCTGGTGGCGGACCAGGCAAGTGAGCATGGTGACCGGTGAGCATCCCATGCCGCCGCCCGATATCACCGGTCGAAGGCGACAACTCGCCGGACAGATCGTGTCGCCGGTCTTTCGGGCGCTCCTGGTTGCGGCGGGATTGTCGTTGATTCTCCTTGCGTGGTATCACGTCGTCGTCGCCTTCGATTCCGCCGGACTTCCCCGACCGCTGCTGTTTCTGGCGCTTGCCGGATCCGCCTGCTTCGCTTCGGCCGGCTGCTGGGCGGCGTCGGATCGGGACGATTGGAGCGGCACCGCCGACACGGCCTTTGCCCTGCTCACCACCGCCGCAGCCTGCCTCGGCGTGGCCTTTCTGCCGGAGCTGCCCGAAACCATGGCCGAGCGCTATCCCTGGGTGTTCAACGCCCTGCTTGTCGCCATGACGTTTGCCGCCGGCATCTGGACGGGAATGGCCGAATACGGCGAGCGCCGTCGCGACCTGACTTCGGCGAGAACGCCGTCGCCAGAACGATGGATCGGCGCGGCACGGCGTTACGCATTTGTCTGCGTCATCCTGGCCTTGACCGCCGGCGGCATGATGTCCTTCTGGCCCCGCCTGCCGGCGATTGCCACGCCGGACTTCACGTTGGCCCGGATTACCGCCGGGTTCGGCGGTCACCTCCTGCTCCTGCTGGTGGCCTTGTGGATGGCGCGACGCATACGGACCCCGGCCTTCACGCTGCTGGTACCGCTGGTTCTCCTGGCCGCCGCTGGATTCATGCTCCTGCGCATGCTGCCCTATACACCGCGATTCGGTTAGACTGCCACATCCATGCAGCCGTGAGCTTGAGCACTACGGAGTGGATGATGCGGGCGGTCGTACAAAGGGTGAAAGACGCATCGGTGATCGTTGACGGCCGCGTGGCCGGGGCGATCGAACGGGGCCTGCTTGTCTACCTCGGCGTGGATCGTGACGACGGCGAAGCGGACATTCACTACCTGGTGGACAAGATCCGCCACCTGCGCATCTTCGCCGACGAGTCGGACAAGATGAACCTCGATGTGGTCCAGTCCGGCGGAAGCGTTCTGGCGGTCAGCGCGTTCACCGTTCAGGCCGACGCCCGACGGGGGCGCCGACCGAGCTTTGAGCAGGCGGCGGCGCCGGATCGCGCTTTCGTCATTTACCGGATGTTTTGTGACAAGCTCGCGTCACTCGGCGTCCGGGTGGCCCAGGGTTCCTTCGGCGACTACATGTCGGTCAGCGCCGTCAACGACGGCCCCATCTGCGTCCTGCTCGAATCGCGGCGGGCCTTCTAAGGCGGACCGCATCCAAAACGGATCTTCCGGCTTTGACCATTCACGCGCCGGGCTCCTGCCACGACCATCGGCCGGGGGAGGATCTCGCCATTTTTTTGGTTGAACCGGTTCGCTCAACTCGTTAGATTCGCCATTAAGCATCTGACCTAAGGGTCTGCGTCGGGGCCGGCGACCCTCGCCTTTCGAAAACGACTTAGCAGGGGAGAGCACCCATGAAGACCACGAACACGGTGGCCGCGCTGTCTCTGTTCACGCTCATGGCGGCGCATTCGTTCGGACAGCTCCCTCCCCCGCCGGTACCGCCGCAGAATCCCATCACGGAGCCCAAGCGAATTCTCGGAAAGATGCTCTTCTGGGAAGAGCAACTCTCCAGCGACAACACGATGGCCTGCGGAACCTGCCATCAGCCGTTCCGCGCCGCCAGTGAATTCCGTCCCGGCGTTCATCCCGGCATCGATGGACTCTTCGGGAATGCCGACGACGTCTTCGGTTCGCCGGGTGTCCCTCGAATCGACGCCACCGGGACGCCGATTGATGACTTCCTCTTCGGATTCGATCGCCAGGTCACGCGGCGCTCGGCGCAGACCGTATTCAACGCATTGTGGTCACCGTTGGCCTTCTGGGATGGCCGCGCCGGTCCTGCCTTCGTAAACCCGCAAACCGGGCAAACCACGATCCCCAACGGCGCGGCGCTGGAATCCCAATCGCTCGACCCTGTTCTCTCGGATGACGAAATGGCCCGAGAGAATCGCACCTGGAATGACGTGATCACCAAACTATCCTCGGTAACGCCCATGGCACTGGCAACGTACCTGCCCCAGGACGTGGCTGACGCCCTCATCGGGGATCCCGGCTACGCCGACTTGTTCGTCGACGCCTTTGGCACACCGGACATTACCGCGGAGCGAATCGCCTTTGCCATCGCTACCTACGAGCGTACGCTCGTTCCCGACCAGACGCCGTTTGACTTGGGTACTCTTTCACCGCAACAGCAGCAGGGCCTGAACGTGTTCCAGAATCCCGGCTCGCGGTGTTCGGTCTGTCATGCGCTGCCCTTCTTCACGGATCAGACCTTCCGCAACATTGGCTTGCGCCCCCTGGTGGAAGACACTGGCCGACAGGAAGTCACCGGTAACCCCGGCGACGCCGGTCGATTCAAAGTCCCCGGGCTTCGCAATGTCGGGCTGAAAAACACCTACATGCACAACGGCCGGCTCTCGTCGTTGGAAGACGTCGTGGATTTCTATCTGGGCATCAATGGGCAGCAGCAATTCCCGCAGAATCAGGATCCGCTCATTGCGGGAATAGCGATGCCCCCACCGGCGCGAATCGACCTGATCGAGTTCCTGCGCAACGGTCTCACCGATCCGCGGGCGGCCAACGAAACCTTCCCGTTCGACCGGCCGATTCTCGCCAGCGAGCGGGGCGACACCGATCGTGATGGTGATGTAGATTCCGACGACCGGACGGAATTCGAGATCTGCTTTACCGGGGCGGACGCGGGTCCCGTGGCGCCGGGATGCGAGCGCCACGACATGGACGGCGACCAGGACATCGACTGCGCCGATTGGGCACAGTTCGGACAGGCTTGGACCGATGGCGGCACACCGCCCGCAATCGCCGCCTGCGGGGTCCCAGGCGACGTCCCCACCGTTTCGGATTGGGGCTTGGCCGTGTTCGCCCTGCTCATCCTGAACGCCGGAACGATGGGGCTGCGACAAAGCGCCATTGCGTCGTCCCAGACACACACCTGAATCTGAATAGCGCAACACAATCTTAACAAGAAGACGACATTGCGCGGTCTTCGCAGAAGTTGTGGCGCCGTCGTCTTGCCGTTCGAACGGAATTGGATTATCACGCGGCGCGGTGGCGCGGGCCGAATTCTGTTCACGGCTACGACCGCCAGCGGATTGAGGCGTCTGACAAAAAGCATTCACCGCGTGGTCACGCCTCCAAGAACAGAGTTCAGGCGCGGCTCACTGTTCTGACAGAGGAGACCGGGATCGTGAATCGTCGACTCTTCGGTGGCATCGCCGCGGTCGGATTGCTGGTGTGGGGCGGATTCTACGTCTACGACGAGGCGCGCCCGCGGGTTGTCTCCGCCAACGCGACCATCACCGCCATTGATGTTCCCGCCCGTACCGCATCGGTTCAGTTCATTCATCCACGATCCGGCCGGAAAATGACGGTCTCGGGCGATGTCGCGCCGGATTGCGAGATCATGGTCGCAGGGAAACCGGCCAAGCTGTCGGATGTTCCCGTGGGAAGCATCGCGAAAGTGACGGCAATTCGGCACGCTGAAGGAGGCGCTACCGCAACGCATATCATCGTTGAAGACAAACCGCGAACGACGCCGGCGGAGGACCCCGAAGCGGCATCCTCCCCCGGCACGCCAACGCACTCCGGGGGTAACTCGTGAACGAACCCGGTTCCGCCTCTCCCGATTCCGGGGCGAGGTCGGCCGGCGCCCCACTGGTTCTCGGCGGCCTGCTTCTCGTCGCCGGGCTTCTCGTCAATCTCTGGTACCTGACCATCACGAATTACGATCTCGGCGGCGATGAGGCCCAGTACTGGGACTGGTCGCGGCATCTCGACCTGAGTTATTACAGCAAGGGTCCGCTGGTGGCGTACATCATCGCCGGATCGCGTGCCCTCCTTTCCGACTGGTCCGTTCGACTCACCGGAAGCGAAGTCCTTGCCGTACGCGTTCCGGCGACGCTGCTCTTTGCGATTACGACCGCAGGGATCTTTGTGCTCGGCTGGGTCACGACGCGGCGCGGGTGGATCGCGCTCGGGGCCATGGCCATCGCTTTCACGTTCCCGATCCTCGGTCTGAGCGCCGTCTTTATGACCACGGACGCCCCGCTGGCGGCCGCTTGGACTTGGACGCTGGTGTTCCTCGCGGCGGCGTTTCGGACCGGGCGAGCGGCACACTGGTTCGCAGCCGGATTGCTGACGGCAACCGGTATTCTGGCCAAGTACACCATGGTGCTGATCATTCCCGTGGTCGGACTCGCCATGCTGCTCGACCGAACGGCTCGCCGAAGACTCCATTCGCCGGGGCCGTACGTTGCCCTGCTCATCGGGCTTTGCGGCTTTATCCCTATTCTGATCTGGAACGCGCGCCACGATTGGGTGAGCTTTCGGCACGTGGCCGGGCAGGCCGGCGTGTCCGAAGGCACCGGATTGAACCCGATGGGGCCGGTGGAATTTCTGCTCGGACAGGCCCTGGCCGCCAACGTGGTGTGGTTTCTTGCGCTGATACCGGCCGTACCGGAGTTCTTTCGACGGCCTGTCTCCGAAAACGAGACGCATGATGCCACGTCCACTCGATTGCTCCTTGCAGCCATGCTGACCGTGTTCGGCGTTTTTCTCGCGTTCTCGTTCATCACGAAGATCCAGCCCAACTGGGCGGGCCTGACGTGGATTCCGGCGTGCGTCCTGCTGCCAATGCTATTGGGGCGACTTTTCGCATCGGGGGTGCCCAAACTTCAACGCAAGGCGCGAACGACGATTATTCTCGGCATTGCCGTCGGCGTGGCGATGGGCGTCGTTGCGCGACGAACTGAATGGCTCATGCCGTTGTTCGCGCGCCTGGCGAAAAATGCGCCCCCGTGGGAATTGACACCGGTAGCGAAGTACGACCCTACGGCCCGCCTTCGCGGATGGCAGGAACTCGGCGAGCGCGTGGGTCAGCAGATTGATCGGCTTCGGTCGCAGGGTGCCGAGCCGATCGTCCTCACGGACTACTACCAATTGGCCAGCGAACTCGCGTTTTACACGCCGGGAAATCCAACGGTGTACTGCCTGCAATCCGCGCTGGGGGATCGCCTGAGCCAGTATGACCTCTGGCCGAATCCAATCAGCGATCCGGTGCCTTTTCTCGGACGCCCCTGTGTCTACGTGGGGTCGATGAACCACCCGGAGTTGGTCGGCGAGGCCGGCGAGCGAGAAGGCGCACTGGAAGGCCTGGAGCTCGTCGAGACCGTGGAATACCGCGAAGACGGGCACACCGTGCGCGTCTGGCCGATTGCGACCTGCCGCGCGTTTCGCGGGTTCGATTCCGCCGCATTGCCATCGAGAGACAGTCGCTTCTAGGTCTGGCCTGGAGGCGCAACGACATGGGGCAGAACTGAAGATCATGTTGCCGACGGACGAACGCCAACATCCAAACCGTGCAGCCAGACGCTGGGTTCGCTGGTGCCAGTTCATCGGTGCGATGATCATTATCCTGGGACTCCTGGGACTGGATCGCTGGTTCTACGAGACCGTTTCGCTGCGCTTCAATACGCCGTCACAACTGGACGGCGATCTCTATCGCGTCACGCGGGTCTTCTGGATGGCCGTCCGGCTCGGCGGACACGTGATCGGGGTGGGATTGGCCTACGTCGCACTGATTACGCTCACCAAGCGTTCCGTCCGCGAGGCGAACGCGATGGTGATCAGTGTGATGCTTGTCACCCTCGCTGCTTACTTCCTGCAAAATCAGATCGGGCGGAGCCGTCCCGACTGGAACCCTTCGTACCTGGATTTCCACCCGACGCTTACTCCGGTGTGGGACCGTCATGGCGTGAGCTTCCCCTCCAATGAAGCATCGGTCGCATTTGCCCTGGCGTGCCTGCTTTCGCGCATGTTTCCCCGCCGGGCGCACATGTTTTGTGCGCTCGCCGTGCTGGTGGCAGCGGCCCGCGTGCTGGCGGGAGCGCACTACCTCAGCGACGTCGCAGCCGGAGCGCTCCTGGCCACGTCGCTGGCACCGTGGATGTACGACCGGGCACTGCGGACGCAGGCCGCCATCTGGCCGGGAAAGAGCCCGGTACCCTCCTCTCCGGACGACACCATGTCCAATGCGACCCCCTAGCCTGGAATCGACCGGCTATTGCGGCATGCGGACGTACAGCGACACGCCGCCAAAATCGCCAAAGCCGAGGCGCTTATAGACCTTGTATCCCGACGGGGATGACTGAAGTACACCGACGCGATAGCCGACTTTGAAAGCCTGGCGGAGCGGCTCGGCCGTGGCGTACGCACCGAGGCCCTTGCCTCGTTCCTCCGGGATCGTCGCAACGCAATACACGCCGGCGAGTCCATCGTGCAGGAAGATCATCGAGGTAGCCACCCACCGGCCGTCCTTGCGAACCGCGAAGTACTGGGTGGTCGCATCCGCCGACAGCCCGGCGCTGGTGCCATTCGGAGCGAAAACCCTGGCGACGACGGGTGGAAGTTCGTAACCGATGGCAAAGACGTCGGCCCATGTCCCTCCATCGGCGCCGTCGACCCGGAACAGTTCATAGCCTTGGGGCAGCGCCGTTTGGGGCATGCGCTCGATGTCGACAGCCATGGCGGGCATGGGATCGTGGGGCGCAAATCCCCGCTCGCGAAGCAGGGCGTCCACCGGCGCGGAGGCCTTTCCGGGGGTGAGAATCGCCGCCGGCGCCCCGCACGTGGAAAGGAGTTCCGCCGCGCGAGACACGCCATCCGGATCATCCCCGCGAACCATCAGGGCGAAGTTGCCAAAAGGGTGCGGAGCGCCGGTGATCATGCGGATCTGACCGGGCTCGTGCACGGCGCCGGCGCCCTGCAATGCCGCGCGGAAGGCGTCGACCATGTGCTGCTCAATGCGACGGCCGAGGCCCGGACCGGCGGCGGTGATGGAAGAAACCTGGTCAGTTGCGTTCATGGTGGCTCTCGACAAACGGGGTTACACGGGCTGCCGCCCGTGCGGGGGCCCAATTGCTCCCCAATAGATATAACGCGCATGGGCGCTCAGTCGGAACGACGTTTAAAGTGAGCGCCCCGTAACGTTGCGCGGCTGAAGCGCATTTAGGGAAGCATCCGGCCGGTGTCGGGCTCGTCCGGTCGGCTGCTGCGGCTAGCCCACCATTTCTCAGGCGTTGCGATGAGGCGCTGACAGAACTGCGCGTTTTATCTACTCAGCCGTGAGGAGTTTGCCTGTCCCGTGGCGGCTCAATGAATCCTGAATGAGCACAAGCACACCCGAGCGCGCATTGAATCCCGAAGAAGCTTCCACGGAATGAAAGAACAGTGAACGGGGCGAGGATCCGAATTTAATCGGCTGCAAGACGCCGGAATATACTCCAATACGTTCGTGCTCGATTGGAAAACACATTGCCATTGAGGAAAGGAGAATTTCCCATGTCGGCGGATATTCCTATGGAAGCTCGAAGTCATGAAAGAACCACGGCCGAAGTCCTGGCGGGCGAATCTCTCGGTGAGGGACTGGCGGCTGCGGGCGCGCTGGTGGTCGCCATTATTGGTCTGGCGGGCCTGTATCCTCTTCCACTGGCGGCCATCGCGACGATCGCCGTCGGCGGCGCACTGCTATTGGAAGGCGGTACCATCGCAGCGCGCTATCGTTCAATCCTCACGGAAACCGGAGGCGGGACGTTTCAGGCATCGGAACTGGGCGGCGGTCTCAGCTCGGAGATCCTGGGCGGCGCGGCCGGAATCGTTCTCGGAATCCTGGCCCTGTTGGGTGTGGGATCGATCATGCTGATCGCGGTGGCCACGATCGTGCTGGGCGGGGCCGTTCTGGTGGGAAGCGTGAGCGACGTCAAGCTGAATTCGGTGACGATTCACGGCACCCAGATGTCCGAGCAGGCGCGTGCGCTGGCCCGCAGCGGTGTGAGTGCCGCGGCGACGGCACAGGCGCTGGTGGGCGCCGGGGCGATCGTTCTCGGGATTCTGGCGCTGCTCAACAATTACCCGATGGTGCTGACCCTGACGGCCATGCTTTCTCTGGGTGGGACGCTGCTGCTGGCAAGCAGCGCGATCGGCTCGCGGTTTCTGGCCTTGCTGTCGCGGTCGTAACTTGAGTTTGAATAAACGGCGCTCGTGCCGGGCGTGGCTTCTCCATGACGTTCCTGGAGTCCGGCCGGGTGCCGTTGCGTTGAGGGTGACTTTGCCATCAATCGAGCGGGGGCGGCGAGGAGGGACTCTCGTCGCTCTCGCGCGCTAAATGGGTTGTACGGCACCCGGAAGATTCAGTCTCAGCAAAGCAACACATCCTTCCACTTGGCTTGGACCGCATCGAGGTTATATGCGAGACCACATTCGGGACACGTGTACTCGCCCGGGAGTCCGCTCAGTTCATATCCACAGTAGGTGCAGACCCTGTAATCGGCAACAAGCATACGGGTGCAGAGGTTGCGGAATCTATACGCTCCGACCGTGATGATCGCAAACATGATAAACAAGAACATTGCCAGATACAGCACAAAACTCCCTACGCCGGCACCGGAGAAGGGGCCCTGTTTTCCGAGTGAGCGAAACACAATCGCAACACCAACGAAGAAAAGAGGAAGAAGCAGAGGAGACCATCTGAAGCAGCGGACGAGACGAGCAAGCGGAAGCGGCATCTTCCTCGTGTCGCCGTGGATCAGGAGCCGGCGGAACTGCAACCAGGCAGTCACGGTCCCGTGCAAGCTGGCAAGAACACGAGTCATGGATGACGTCTCGCAGGGCCGCCGGGGGAATCACAAATCGACACCGAGCTTCGGGTGAGGCAGGGGCGTGGCACTTGGCGGCGAGCCGCCTGATTCAATAAAGGCCCGCCACTGCACCTCAAGATTGGCGGGTCTCGCCGTTCCGCACTCCGGGCAACGATCCTGATTCGGGAGAAGCGGGTACTTGCAGCGCCCGCACGGGACCTTGCCCGCGTTGAGTATCTCCCGAATCCGGCGCTTTGACCGCTGATCGAAGAGCCACTCGGCCGCTCTCACGGGAACCCAACCGATCGCACCAAAGGAAACGGATAGTGCAGGTATAAATATGAAGAACAGGGCCGCGGTAGAGGAGCCGGTCGCCGTCCTCCTCCAGTCGAATACCCAGGCGGCGTGAGTCAGCGCGATCAAGATCGTCGTGACGGCGGCGAAGGTCAGCGTGCTCCGTCTCGGGCGCCTGGCATGGGGTCGCTGCCAGATCGCCGCGGTTGCCAGGATCAGCGGCAAGAGGTTCCAAATGGCAAACAGGTGGAATCCTTCCGCATAGACGACCCATGCGGCGGTGGAAGCGATCAGGATTGAGCAGACAAATCGTGATGTCATCGCCGTTCGCGCAGGCCGAAGCCTGCGGCTCAGAAGAGGTGCGTCGGGGGACGCACCCGACGAAGATGGTCCGCAGGACGGACCCGACGAAGCATAACACGCCGCCGCTACCCCTTCATAAACTTCTCTGCCACCTCGACGAGTTCCTTCACGTGGCTGACGCTGCTGTCGAGCATCTTGCGCTCGTTGGCGTCGAGCTCGACCTCGATGACCTTCTCCACGCCCTTGGCGCCGAGCATGCAGGGGACGCCGACGAAGTAGCCGCCGATGCCGTATTCCTCCTTGCAGAAGGCGGCGCAGGGGAGGATGCGGCGCTTGTCCTTGATGATGGCCTCGGCCATCTGGACGGAGCCGGCGGCCGGGGCGTAGTAGGCGCTGGTGCCCATGAGCTTGACGATCTCGCCGCCGCCGACCTTGGCCCGATCGATGATGGCGGCGAGGCGGTCGGGCTTG
The DNA here is from genome assembly GCA_024102815.1 of Phycisphaerae bacterium. Lineage (NCBI taxonomy): Bacteria > Pseudomonadati > Planctomycetota > Phycisphaerae > Phycisphaerae bacterium. The sequence continues at coordinate 106,378 of JAGFJJ010000005.1, read as the reverse complement.
ATGAGCTGGGTGACGGGGATGCCCGCGACGGAGGTGTAACGGGGGAGCGGGACCATGTCGTCGCCGTGGCCGCCCATGAGCAAGGCGGTGATGTCCTCGACGCTGCAGTTGAGCTCCATGGCGATGAAGGCGCGGTAGCGGGCGATGTCCAGGCAGCCGGCCTGTCCGACGACGCGGTGCGTGGGGAAGCCGGTCTTCTTCCACGCGGTGTAGACCATGGCGTCGAGCGGGTTGGAGACGACGATGACGACGGCGTTGGGAGCGGCGTCGCGGATCTTCTCGGCGACGGAGCCGACGATCTTGACGTTGGTCTGGATGAGGTCGTCGCGGCTCATGCCGGGCTTGCGGGGGATGCCGGCGGTGATGATGACGACGTCGCTGTCCTTCGCGGGAGCGTAGTCGCCGGAGCCGGTGATGCGGCAGTCGAAGCGATCGATCGGTCCGCACTGCTGAAGATCGAGAGCCTTGCCGGCGGTCTTGTCCGCGAACTCGGGAATGTCGATGAGGACGACGTCGCCGAGTTCCTTCTCGGCCGCCCACACGGCGCAGCTCGCCCCGACATTGCCCGCTCCGACGACGGTGATCTTTGCCCGCTTCATGATGATCTCCTTGATCTGGCTGGAGGGTCCGCTTGGTACTTACGTCGGGGAATTATCTTAAGGGGAAAGGAAGAAGAAAGCCACGAAGCCACGAAGGGGAAGAGGAAGGCAGTAGGCAGTAGGAAGTGGCTGGACGGGTCCCGGAACCGGGGAATACCCCTGCGTCAGGAGACGGCTCGCACGTCCGGCGGGAGCAGATCCTTGATGGTCGCGAGGCGCGCCTGATGGCGGGCGAGGATCTCGGCGACAACACGCTGGGCCTCGGGCTCGCCGCTGAGCTGCGTGGCGGCCTCGGCGTAGGCGTTGATCAGATCCTCCTGGTTTTCGACGACGTGGGCGAGGGCATAGCTCGCCCCCCAATAGTGAAGCTCCGTGGCGCGGACGTCGACAACGCGCGGGGCGGGCGTACCGCCCAGGGCGACGATGAGCATTCCCAGTTGTGCCACGTTTTCGCGCGACTCGGCGGCAAAGTGGCGAAGGATTCGGCCTTGGCGCAGCGAAAGGCGGTCCACGAAGGTGCCGGCTTCGTCCAGCCGAAGTATGACGCAGCCCTGTTCGAGGCTGAGGAGTTCGTTGAGGATGTCGAAGGTCTCGGGCGGTGACATGGCGCGGCACTATTCTCTGGCAAGGGTAGCGATGGGCGCTGCGTCCGTCGCGCGGGCAACGTCGTACAGGTTGCGGGAAAACTGCTCCGTCCGCATCTTGACCGGCTGAGCGAACACGAACAGCAGAAGCAGCATGGCGGCGCAGAGCCCGGCAAGGGCTGTTCCGGAGGCGATACCCTCGAGCCGGGGCTGCTTGTCGTCTACGAGGGTCATCTGGACGACGACGCGCATGTAGAAGTACAGGCTGATCAGCGTGTTGAGCACCGCGACCACGACGAGGAACCAGCCGAGCACCGACCCGGTGGACCCCAAGGCGACAAGGATCCACCACTTCCCCAGGAACCCGGCCAGCGGCGGCAAGCCGACAAGTGAAACCAGGCAGATCACCATGGCCACGGTGAGCCCGGGAGCACGGCGGATCAGGCCGGTGAACGCGGAAAGTCGATCAGAGCCGGTCTGCCAGTTGACCACGGCCGTAACGCCGAAGGCGCCGAGGTTCATGAAAAGGTAAACGACGATATAGAACAGCAAGGCGTTGAGCCCGGCGGTCGCGTTTTTGGTCGATGGGTGCAGGAAGACAGCGGTAGCCATCATCATGTAGCCCGCATGGGCGATGGATGAATAGGCCAGCAGGCGCTTTACGCTGGTCTGCATATAGGCGGCGAAGTTGCCGAGGGTACAGGTAATGGCGGCAATGATGCCGATGGTCCACGCCAATGGGGAGAGCAGCGAAATCTGCACGGGATGTTCGGCTGCGCCGCAGAACATGGCCACGAGACGCCCCAGGAGAACCAATCCGGCGGCCTTGCTCACCACGCTGAGCCAGGTGGTGACCTCGATGCGCGCCCCTTCAAAGGCGTCGGGGCACCAGAAGTGGAAGGGCACGGCCGAGATCTTGAAAGCGATGCCCGCGAAGAAACAAAGCAACCCGGCGAAGAGCAGAAGCTGCGTCGAACCGAGGGCGACGTGGCGAACCGTGTAGTGGGCGACTTCCGCGACACTGAGGCTGCCGGTGAGCCCGTAGAGGATGCTCACACCGTAGAGCATGATCGCGGCGCAGGCGGCGCCGAAAATCATATATTTGAGGGAAGCTTCCGCTCCGCGACGGTCGCGCTTGTCGAAACCGACAAGGGCGTAGCTGGGAATCGACGCCGCCTCGATGGCCACGACGATCATGAGCAGATTGGCCGTGCTGGCCATCAAGACCATGCCGACCGCACTGCCCAGGAGCAGAATGAAGAACTCCGGCGCGTTGCGCTCCGTATCAGCGGGTCCCATCCGCCAGAGCCAGAGAATGGCCGCGGCGAAAACGAGCAGGATGATCTGGAAGGCAACGGAGAGCGGATCGACAATCAGCAGACCGGCGCTCGGATCGGTAGAGAGAACGCTGACGCCGCCGCCGGAAACGCTGGTCGCCACGCGCAGGGCAAGAACCAGCGCGACGAGGATGCCGACGGAGGCAATGTTTGCGGCCAGACGCGGCCCGCGACCGAGGATGATGGGCGCGGTCACGATGAGCAGCATCGTTACAACGAGGGAAATGAGCGGCGAGAAGAGAAACAACTCGCGGCCGACGTCGATGCCCGACCAAGGTCCGGATTGAGCCAGTACGTTCGTCAATGCGTTCGTCACCTGCGCCTTGCTCTTAGCACTTGTCGATCCACCACCGCTGAGGCGGGGGATCACCCATCGTAGCTATCCCACCATTCCTGCCCAATGCGTCACATGGCTGAGCATCAGTTCCAGCGTGCCATTGGTGTAATTGAACACGGTTTGCGCCGGAAAGATCCCGAGGACGATACATAGCACGGCCAACGGGATGAGGATAAACGTTTCCCGCGGGGAGGCATCGGGATAGTCCGTGTATTCCGGTTTCTCCACGCCCAGGTAGACGCGGCGAATCAGCCAGAGGATGTAGCCGGCGGTCAGAATCACGCCCGCCGCGGCGAGAATCGCCATCGGCGCCGCCCAGGCGAAGTGGTTCTTGGCAGCAAACGTCCCGAGAACGACCCAGACCTCGCCGATGAACCCGCACAACCCCGGTAACCCGAGCGACGCGAAGAACCCGATCGTGGCCAACGTGCCGTAGCGCGGCATGGTGAGCCACAACCCGCCGAAGCGATCGATCACCCGGTGATGAGCGCGGTCGTAAATCACGCCGACAAGGAAAAAGCACATCGGTGAGCTGATGCCGTGGGCGATCATCTGGAACATGGCCCCTTGCAGGGCCGACTGGTTCAAGACGGCGACGCCCAGCAATACGTAGCCCATGTGCGAAACCGAGCTATAGGCCACCAGCTTCTTGAAGTCCGTCTGGGCCATGGCGCACAGAGCGCCATAGAGAATGCTGACGACGCCGACGATGGCCAGCGGATACGCCAATGCCTCACCCGCCGTGGGGAAGATCGGATAACACAATCGCAAGAAGCCGTAGCCGCCCATCTTCAGGAGCACACCGGCCAGGATCATGCTGATCGGCGTCGGCGCCTCGACGTGGGCATCGGGCAACCATGTATGGAACGGAACGCTGGGAAGCTTGATGGCGAACCCGATGAACAGAAACAGGAACATGACCGGGGCAAACTTCAGCCCAAGGAAGGTCGTACCCGCCGAAGCGAAATGCTGCTGGATCACCGGGTTGGTGGCGAGTTCGATCAGATCGAACGTCCCCTGGGAGATCATCACGCCCGGACGATAGCCGCTCTGCACGCCGTCCAGCCCGGTGAAGCTCATCTCCGCACCGATGGCCGCACCGCTGTAGAAATACATCGCCACCAGGGCCACGAGCATCAGCACGGACCCAGCCAGGGTGAACAGGAAAAACTTGATGGCGGCGTATTCCTTCCGCGCTCCGCCCCAGACCCCGATGAGGAAGTACATGGGCAGCAGCATGACTTCCCAGAAGATGTAGAACAGGAAGAAATCGAGCGAGACGAACACGCCGAGCATGCCCGTTTCCAGCAGCAGGAAGAGCACGAAGTATGCCCGAATGCCCTTGTTGATTTTCCAGTGATCAAAATTCCAGCTTGCCAGGCAGGCCAGGAAGGAGATCAGCGTGGTGAGGATGAGCAGCGGAAAACCCAGGCCGTCGATGCCCAGGAAGTATTCGATGGTGAAGTTCTCGCCAACGATCCAGCTCGCGCGCTCCACGTGATGGAGCGTGCCGTAATGGCTGCCGAAGACTTCCAGTCCGCCGGGACCCCACCCGGCAAAGAACGTCCCGAACAACAGCAGCGACACGACGAATGTCACCGCCGTCGTCGCAACCGCCAGCACCCGAACCTGCTGCCGGGGCACAAAGAGACACAAGAGCGCCCCGATGGCCGGCAGGAACACGATCCACGAAAGCAGATGATCCATGATCGACTCACCCGCAAGAACAAGGGCTTCGTAGCGAAGCCCGCAACCCATGCCTCTAGTTCACAGCCGCCGCGACGGCCGACGTACTTCCGCTCAAATTCCACAACACGAGAACCAGCAGCACGATCGCCGCTGCGCCGGCCGCGAACAGCACGTAGTTGCGGATCCGACCCGTCTGCGGCTGACGCAGTGTGTTGCCGATGTCCCGTGCCGTCTTGGCGATGCCATTCACGATGCCGTCCACGCCGTGGAAGTCGAGAATCCAGCCGGAAAACATGGCCGCGCGAACCGTCGCTCCGGCGGCCAGATCAAAGATCGTGTCGAGCGCTCCGTCCAGCAGTCGCGCGATCCGCGACAGCAGCAGCCCGCCGCTGACGATGGCGAAGTCATAAAGCTCATCAAAGAAGTATTTCTTTTCCAGCAGCGTGTGAACCGGCCAGATCGCTCGGGCGATGGACTGGGCCAATCCGAGCCCGCGCGCGTAGATGGCGATCGCAATCGCAAAGCCCGCGATAAACGCGAACCCCACGCCGGTCTTGAGCCAGACGTGCGCAGCCTGGATCGCCGGAGTGTGGGCTTGACCGTCGAGGGCGAAGACCATCGCCGCCGCAGTGCCCTCTGGCGATGCCGCCGCGATCAACGGACGAAACAGGAAATAGCTCGCAACAAACGTCCCGACCGCCAGCACCACCAGCGGCACGTACATCAAGGGCATCTCGTGGGCGTGATGGTGGACGTGCGCGTCGCGGGGCTTGCCCGCAAAAGTCATCCACCACGCCCGCATCATGTAGAACGGGGTGACATAGGCCGTGATGAGCGCACACCAGAACATCCACGCGGGCAGCTCGGGAATGTTCTTGAAAATGACCGCCTTGTCGACGCCAACGCCGGGAGCCTCGTAGGCACCGTGCTCGGTTTCGAGCTCCCACACCGGGGGACGTTCCTCGTGAGCCGGTTCACGGGGAGCATGGCCCTGAGCAAGCCAAGGTGATTCGGCCTTCTTGTCCGCGCTTGCGAGGCGCGCCATCGACCGAGGAATGATCACGTCGTTGCCGTAGTAAGTCGTGCCCTCTCGAATGTCCTCAGGATGCAGCACATGGCCCGACGGGACGAAGGCTACCTCTGCATCTCTGGGCTGAAGCTCGGAATCGATTCCTTGAAAGCGGATTGCTCCGCCGAGGATGTTCTTTGAATCGGCAGGCGGGACTCCCCCCTGCACGTTCGGGCAGACTGAATCCCACGGCTCAGAAGTGGCATTGAACGACTGATCGACAACAAGTTTCACGGATGGCACCGCGCCAGCGCTTCCGTGCGCCTCGCCACTCGGCACGGTCCCGTGCCCGCCGCCGTTATGCTCCCCTTCTCCGTGTCCGACCTGGTGTTCCTCGAAGTCCGTCCAATGGAAGGCGCGGGCGTAGGCCACGGCCAGAATCTCATCCTTGCTGAAGAAGCCGCCCAGGCCGATCTTCGTCCCGGCGATGCCCGCGCCGGAAATAGCCAGCACACCGACAAAGAACGTCCAGCAGGTGACGGGCATCTTCTTCCGCAGCCCGCCCATCTTGCGCATATCCTGCTCGTGATGGCAGCCCTCAATCACCTGTCCGGAGCAGAGGAACAGCATGGCCTTGAAAAAAGCGTGCGTGATGAGGTGGAACAGGGCCGCGATCCACGCCCCGCACCCCATGCCGAAGATCATGTAACCAAGCTGCGAAAGCGTGGAGTACGCCAGGCATTTCTTGATGTCCGTCTGCACGATGGCCACGAGTGCCATGAGCGTGAGCGTCAGACACCCGATCGCCGCAACAAAGAGCAGCGCCTCCGGCGTCATCAGGCGGAAGACCCGTGCAACCAGATAGACACCGGCCGCCACCATCGTCGCCGCGTGGATGAGGGCGCTGACCGGCGTGGGACCGGCCATGGCATCCGGCAACCAGACGTGCAGCGGGAACTGAGCGCTCTTGCCCATCGCCCCGCAGAACAGCCCGATGCCCATGATCGTCGCAAGCGACAGACCCAGGAACGTGAAGCTGCTGGCGAAGATGCCCGTGCCGGCGATGTATTGATCGCGAAAGACCGTCGCGGCCTGGTCCAGATCGAGCGTGCGAAGTTGAAAGAAAACCAGCATCAACCCGATGAGGAAGCCGAAGTCACCGAAACGATTGGTGACGAAGGCCTTGATTGCCGCCCGCGAAGCATAGGGCCGGTCGAAATAGAAGCCGATGAGCAGGTAGCTGCACAGTCCCACCAATTCCCAGAAGATGAACAGGAACAGCAGGCTGCTGCTGATCACCAGCCCCAGCATCGAGAAGCCGAACAGTGACAGGTAGGCGAAAAACCGCGAATACTTGCTCTGGCCGTCCACTTCGTCGCTGTGGCCGGACATGTATCCCACGCTGAAGACGAAGATCCAGAAGGCCACGAACGTGACCATGAAGTACATGGCCACGGTGAGGGAATCGAGCTTGACGCCCACGTTGATGGGCACGCCGCCGAGGTCGGCCCAGTGGAAGCGGAGGGCATCGTGCGAGAGCTGCGCGGCCGTGCCGGCGTGGACCTCGCCCCACCAGCCGACGAGGACGTACGTCGCCAGGGCCAGAGGCACGCCCATGCCTAACGCAACCGCCAGCCAACCGGCCGCGGGCTTGCCCATCTTTGGCCCGAAGAAGACCAGCAGCCAGAAGCTCACCATCGGCGAAAGCACGCCGAGAGTGAGGAGAAGTTCATACGAATGGTCGGGCATTTCTTTTGTCAACTACGACAAGGGCTCTCAACGGCGTCGCACGGTGGGGCCTCTCACACGCCTCGTATTTAGCCCTGCAACTGCTCCGCCGCGTCCACGTCCACCGTGGAGAGATTCCGATACAGGTTGATGCAGATGCCCACGGCGATGGCCGCCTCGGCCGCCGCCAGCACGATGACGAAAAGCGTGGTGATCTGCCCGTCCAGACGACCCGCGCCCAGGTAGCGATCGAACGCCACCAGGTTGATTGCCGCCGCGTTCAGCACGAGCTCCACGCCGATGAGAATGCCCACCGCATTTCGCTTGGTCATCATGGTGAACAGGCCGGCGCAGAAGAACACGGCCGCGAGAATCAGGTAATGGGTCAGTCCGATGGTCAGCATCGTTTCGTTACGCTCTCACGTTCCTCCGAGTGGGTGCCCCATCCCTTCAGGGATGGGAGCTCGATTTCATTCGAGTCATCGCTCCCCCACCGCTGAAGCGGTGGGCCACCCGGCGCCACGTCCCGTCATTGCTCATTGTCGTCCTTGTTGCTGGTCCTCTCGTGCCAGGTGGGCCGCCCCCACCATCACGACCATCAGCAGCACACCGGCGATCTCGAACGGAATCAGGTACGTCGTCATCAACTGCCGACCGAAGTCCGCCACGGACGCCCCCGGTGCCGACTCACGCACCTCGGGCCAGGCCGTATACACAAAGCAGATGCCCAACGTGACCAGCAACAGCAGGCAGACCATGGCCGCCGCGAAGATCTCGCCAAAGCGCGCCTCGAACCGGACCCACGGCGACTTGCTCGTGAGCATGACGCCGAAGATCAGCAGCACCAGCGTCCCGCCTGCATAGACAATAAGCTGAATCGCCGCCAGAAAATTGGCCGCCAGCAGGAAGTACAACAATGCGACGCAGCCCAGCGCACCGAACAGCCATACGGCCATGCGGACGATGTTCCGCGAGATGCACACGCCCAATGACGTAACCACCGCGGCCGCCGCGATAACGTAGAAGAAGACCGCTTCCCAGACGCCGCCCGCGACGGCCGAGGTCACACCGGCACCGTCGCCGGGCATGCGCGCACCATGGACGATCACACCCATCGGCTCCGGTGGTTCCAGGCTCGTTTCATTCGTAGCGGGCGTTTGCGCTTGTGCAACGACAGCAGGCGCAGCCGCGAAGACGCCTGCCGCGGCGACAAGCATGAAAATCAGACATTGTCTGGAAGAAACTGCCATGATCGTGTCACAAAACACTACCCGCCCGGGAGCGGATCGACCACGAGGTTCCCCACCAACTTCCGCCTGTGGAAGAATCCCCATGCTGCGATGATCGAAAACGCCGCCAGGAACAGCATGCCGACTACGCCCAGAATCACATTGATAACGCCGTCGAAGATGTTCCAGCCGCTGCTCCCCGCCTCCGACGCCCAGATCCACAGCGTCGAGCCGAGCAGCAGGATCATGGTCAACGGCAGCAGCACCTGCACGCACGCATAGAGCACCTGGTCGATACGAATGCGTGGCAGCGTCCAGCGCAGCCAGATCTGCACGTAGAGCAGGAACAGCGTCTTGACCAGGAACCAAACCGGCCCGGAGAAGAGCAGGCCGTTGATCGCACGGGTGAAGATGTTGTTGCCCAGTGATTCCGTCACCGACGCCGCCCACGCCACGGGTAGCGGCGAGTTCCAGCCGCCGAGAAAGAGGATCACCGCCAGTCCGCAGACCACAAACATGGCCGCGTACTCGGCGAAGAAGAACAGCGCCCAGCGGAAACCCGAGTACTCCGTATGGAAGCCGGCAACGAGTTCGCTCTCGGCCTCGGGCAGGTCGAATGGCGCCCGCTTGCAGCTTGCCAGTGATGCCACGTAGTACGCCACGAACCCTCCGAAGGCGAACGGATTGGAGAACGCAAGCCAGGAGAACCAGCCGCCCGTCTGCGCCTCGCCGATACGGCTGAGGTTGAGCGTGCCCGCCAGCAGAACGGGGATGAGCAGGGCCATGCCCATGGGAATCTCGTACGAGACCATCTGGCAGGCCTCGCGCATCGCACCGTAGACACTCCATTTGTTGTTCGATGCCCACCCAGCCATGATCACGCCGACGACCTCCACCCCGAGCACGCCGAGGATGAACACCAGGGCGACGTCCAGCTCGCGGAAGACGTAGGTCACACCCATCGGCAGGGCGAGAAATGCCACCATGGTGGGCACGATGGTCAGGTACGGAGCCAGCCGGAACAACGGCTTATCCGCTTCACCGGGTATCAGGTCTTCCTTGAGCACCAGCTTGATGCCGTCGGCAAAGGACTGGGCCCAGCCGTGCCAGCCGCCCACGCGCATCGGCCCGAGGCGCGACTGAATCCGCCCGGCGACTTTGCGCTCCCACCAGATCAGAAAAACCGGCACGATATTGAACAGGCCTACCAGTGCCAGCAAGGCGATCACATCTCGAACCAGGGCGAACTGAAGCGGCCAGATGACGACCGCGAGCCAACCCGGCATCCATGGGGCGCCGTTTTGAATGGCATCCAGCGTGAGCGGCCCGCCGAAGTAGGTCCTCGCTGCATACCCCCCGGTCGCCTGGACAAGGTCAACCGTTACCCATTCGCACAATACAAAGACAAGATAGACAAGAACACCGGTCCCCAACACCGCGACAATGAGGATGGGAAGCGCGAAGCGGTAGAGCAACGCACCCCATGTTCGCCATGTGCTGAAAATGAACAGCGCCAGGAATGCGAGCAGGCCGGTGAGCGCGGGGGCGATGGCCAGGAACAGCGTGCCAGCCGGATGCCCACCGAGTAACAGGCGGTTTACACCGTACCCGACAACAGCCAGCACCAGCAGACCGACGCCCGTGGCGACAGCCTTACCGGGGAAACCGTAGTCCGTCGCCGGACGAGATTGCCACGGAACCGTAAACTGCGTCACCAACCAACTCCGCCAAGGCCGACCACGCCAAGGACCTCGTCGAGGGAGAATCGAATACTAACGATGCCGCCGCCGCATGCAAAGCGCCGCCTGCGGCGCGACGGTGGGTACAGGCAACCCAAATACCACCGCAGCCGACCAGCGATTCCCTCCGCTTCGACACGGTGTCCTCCGACCGGCCGAGTTCCCTCTGCAAATTCCAAGCCAGACTCGGAGATGGAGCAAGAAAAGCCGCGCCCTACCGATCCACCTCGCCCATCACGATATCAATGCTGCCGATGATCGCGGGAACATCTGCCAGCAGGATGTTCCGGCAGACGTGAGTCGTGATGCACAGGTTGCAGAAGCTCGGTCCGCGGGCCTTGACTCGATAGGGTATGGCCGAGCCGTCGCCTCGGACGTAGAAGCCAAGCTGTCCTCGCGGGTTTTCCACCTCAACGTAGACCTCGTCGGCGGGAAGCCTGGTCGTCTTGCTCTTGGGATGGACCACGTTGCCGTCGGGAAGGCGATCCAGTGCCTGGCGGATAATCCGCACGGACTGGACCATTTCCAGCACCCGGACGAAGTAACGGTTCCAGGAGTCGCCCCGAACCACTCCCTTGGGGAAACCATTGGTCCCGCCGTCCTGGCCGATGGGCACCTCGAACTCGTACTGCTCGTAACCGTCGTACGGCAGGACTTTTCGCAGATCCCAGCGAACACCGCTGGCCCGCAGGCACACGCCGGTCAGACCGAACGCCACCGCGTCTTCCGGGCTGATCACCCCCACCCGGCCGGTCCGTTTCACGAAAATGTGGTTGTAGCTGAGCAGGTTGTTGTAGTCGTCGATCTTCGGTCCGAAGTAGTCTAGAAACTCCCGGCAGCGCTCCACCCATCCCTCCGGGAGGTCGTTATGAACGCCGCCGATGGTGAGATAGCTGTACGTCAGCCGCGCTCCGCAGGCGGCCTCGAACAGATCGAGGATCATTTCCCGCTCGCGGAAGCAATAGAGAAACGGCGTGAAAGCGCCCATATCCAGGCCGTAGGTGCCCAGCGCCACGAGGTGCGAAGCGATGCGATTCAGCTCCGCAAAGATCACCCTGATGGCCTTCCCCCGAGGCGGCACTTCCAACCCCGCCAGCCGCTCGACCGCGAGCGCGTAGCCCTGGTTGTTGTTCATCCCCGCGAGGTAGTCCATGCGGTCGGTGTAGGGAATGTATTGGTACGGCTGAAGGTTCTCGCCGATCTTCTCGGCGCACCGGTGAAGATAGCCAACGTGGGGAACCGCTTCGAGCACCATCTCCCCGTCGGTGCGCAGCACGACGCGGAGCACGCCGTGCGTCGACGGATGCTGCGGGCCCATGTTGACCAGCATCTCCTCGGTCCGCAGGTCACCCTGCTCGGAGCGCTCCATATCGATCAGAACATCCGGTTGGGATTGCAGTATGGTTTGCGTCATGATTCGCCTTTGCCAGCGCTGGGATCAGCCTCGCAGCCTCGTCACCTTCGCTCCGGTTACCTTTCCCCCGTCGCCTGCTGCTTTCACTAGTGCGTCGGATTGGGCAGCTCGTACTCGGTCGTGGCCGGGATGCCGTGGTACTCCATCGGAAATTCGTAGTCCTTGCGCAGCGGGTGCCCTTCCCAGTCGTCGGCACAGAGGATCCGCCGCAGATCGGGGTGTCCCTCAAACACGATCCCCATGAGGTCGTACGCCTCCCGTTCGTGCCAGTCCGCCGCGGGCCATACGTGCGACACTGTAGGAATTCGTGGAACACTTCGCGGAACCGCTACCTTCACCGCGAACTCCGTCGTTGCGCGAACCAGATCCCCAAGCCGATCCAGCGAGACACTCTGCAAGTCGTACACGCAGGCCAGCTTGTCGTCCGCGATCAGGTCAAGTGCCGTAATCGAGCGCAGCAGGTTCAGCCGGAGCCGGGGTTCGTCTCGGAGAAACTGGGCAACCTCCGGCCAGCGGCCGGGTGTGACCTCTGACTGCGGATGACCGCCTTCAACCGCGGCGTCGAGAATGGCGTCCCCGAACCTCTCCTTCAACAGCCGACAGACTTCTTCCGGTGCCATTAAACACTCCCGCTTGGGCCTGACTTGTCCGGCGACAGGGTAATCGCTATGCGGTCTACTAGCTACCGCCGGCGTTGCGCAAGCACGGCCCGTGCCATGTCGTGAAGCGAATCGCTTGGAATGAAGATCCCGAAGGCTCCCTCGCAACGTTCGGGGTTGACACAACGGGCCATTTCCGCCAAAAACCCAACTCGTCCGTCGGCTCGGGTCTCCGACGGCCAACCTACCCAGTAATTCTACGGAGCACGTAAGATGCGCAAGCTCACAGGGCTTACCGCCCTTTCCGCCTTTCTGATGGCCTTCGGGCTGATCGCCGCCGGCTGTGTTACGGTCGTTGCCCCTGGCGGCAATTCAAATGACAACGCCAACGACAACATGTCCGGCGACGACCTGATGAACGAGGAGGTCACCGTCGGGACGGCCTTCGAGCTCGCCACGCGCATCGGAACGACGACCGGCCAGCAGGAAGGCGAGGTCTGCGGAGGATGGTATCCCACCGAGGCCAACCACGTACTCTTCGTGAACGCCAGCCTGGGCATGACCATCCGCGTGACCAGCGACAGCGAAGCCCACCTTTGGATTCTCTGCGGCCAGAGCAACTTCTGCGGCGATCAGGTGGGCACGAATACCTGGTCGCTGAGCCGGTTCTGGACGCGGGGAAGCTGCGAGATTCGCATCGGCACGACCGAGGAAGGCGTCACGCTGGACTACACGCTGGAATTGACGCCGAATTGAGCCGAGACTGCGGCCCGCGGACGATCCGGAGCCGACGAATTTGATACGTACAACGTTCTCGACGATCGGATCGCTTGCAAGGTGATTTGTCACGCCGGAAATACTCGCGCGCCGCTCGCTGCGGCTGGTTTGGTTCTCTTCCTGCTTCCCGGATGCGCCGCCCTGCCGCTGCCTGATCCCAACGTGCGCTACATTGCCTTTGGGGACTCCACCAGCCGCGGCGGCGACGAAGGCTATCCCGGTCGGCTGATGGAACGCCTCGGCGAGCCTGCATCATCATTGGCCGTCGAGTCTCATGGAGGCGAGACCAGCGGCGCGGGCCGGGATCGATTTGTCGAACTTCTGGACCAGCGACTCTATCCTAACGCACGCACGCTGCTCTTCTGGGAGGGCGGGGCCGACGTCATTCAATACATCCGCGAGCATGACCCGCTGCTGCTTCATTCTCCGCTCGACGCCGACTACCCGTATACCGCCGAACTGGTGGATCAACTCGATCGGACGCAGGCGCATCTGGAGGACGTTGTCCAACGGGCGAAAGACGCGGGACTGGAAGTGTTCATCGCGACCTACTACCCGATTCGCGAGGACTTCGCCTGGTGCAAAGCGCTGCTGTTGGACGTGATCCTGCCCGCACAGGCCCGGCGAGCAAACGATTACATCGCGGCATTAAACGAACGCATTCGTGCGGCGGCTGCTGAGGGAGGAGCGACACTGGTCGATGTCGCCGCGGCCGGCGACGAACTCCAAAGCGACATCGCCAACTACGCCAACTGCAATCATCTCAGCGCGGCCGGCAATGCGCTGGTGGCGGAGGCGTTCCTCGTCGCTCTTCGCGGTGCGGGAGACTGAGTTCCCCAGTCCTCATTTCCCGCCGGAGGGTCCTCCGAGGTCGTGGAGCGCGTTTGACCCTCAGAGGACCGCTCAGGCTGATCCTTGACGCTTCGCGTAAAGGAGTGCCGCCTGCGGCTCGCCAGGCGAACAACGGGATGGCGCCGGCAGCGGCTCGTTCCCCTTCGTGACTTCGTCGCTGCGTGGCTTCGTAGCCACTTCCTATTGCCTGTTGCCCATTGCCTATTGCCTCTTCTCGCCCCACACTGCCCGCATGATTCGCTGGGGCATCATCGGATGCGGTGACGTGACCGAGCGCAAGAGCGGGCCGGGGTTTCAGAACGCCCGCGACTCGGCGCTCGTCGCCGTCATGCGCCGCGACGGAGCCAAAGCCGCCGACTACGCCGCTCGCCACGGCGTGCCCCGCTGGTACGACCGGGTCGAGGCGCTGATCCACGACAACGAGGTTGACGCCGTCTACATTGCCACGCCGCCGGGCAGCCATCTCGAACTCGCCCGACAGGTCGCCGCGGTCGGAAAGCCCGCGTTGATCGAGAAGCCCATGGCGCGGAATCACGAAGAGTGCCTGGCAATGATCCAGGCGTTCCGTGTCGCAGGCATACCGCTGTTCGTGGCCTATTACCGGCGGGCGCTGCCGAAGTTCATCCGGGTGAAGTCGTTGTTGGACGACGGGGCGATCGGGCGTGTGCTATCCGTGGCCGTAACGCTCCACTACAAGCCGGGTCAATATGACCGAAATCACCTGCCGTGGCGCTTCCGCCGGGAGGAATCCGGCGGCGGGCTATTCGTCGATCTGGGGTCACATACACTTGATCTGCTCGACTGGTTCTTCGGGCCCATCGTCCGCGCGGCCGGGTTTGCGGCCAACCAGGGCGGCCAGTATGAAGTGGAGGATGCCGTCGTACTCGCGTTCGAACACGCCACCGGTGTGCAGGGCACCGGCTCCTGGCACTTCAACGCCTCGCGTGACATGGACCGTATCATGATCGAGGGGACGGCGGGTGCTATCTCCGTCCCCACGTTCTGGACCGACCCGATCCAGCTTCATCGCGCCGGACACACCGAGTACTTCGACATCCCCCATCCGCCGAGCATCCATCAGCCGCTCATCCAGACTGTTGTTGACCAACTCCTCGGACGGAACACATGCCCCTCGACAGGAGACTCGGCCGCGCGAACCAACTGGGTGATGGACCAGGTTTTGGCAACGTTCAATCGCTAACCGAGTTTCCGGCCGGCGAGTTCGAACAATTGTGCGTTCCGCGGCCGGAAGACTGTGGCAGCGGCCGTACGGCGGGTCAGGGGCCCGACTTCTGCGATTCGGAACGCAAGGAGAAACGGGCAATCAACCAGGCCGGATCGACTTCGCACGTATCGACATGGTGGAGACCAAGAGAGGTAATTCTGGGGACGATTTCGCTGGATTTCTGCTCGTGCCCTGCGAACTCGGAAGCAGGCGACGGAAGCACAACCCACAACTGGTGACCGGGAACCAGCCTGCTAATCAACTTTTCGGCAAAGTAGGTCGTTTCGTCAGGAGAGGCAGCTGTAATGATAGCCAAGTCAACGGGCCCGGTCGGGGGCCGGGAGCAATTCGCGACCAATGAATGAATGAATTGCCGCGCGGAGCGGTCATGTCCACCGATCCAGAGGCGGGCTCGGTCGGGAATCGAGGACCGCAGGTCCTCAGGCGACATGCACACTCACCTCGAACGCCCGATCCTCGGGGATCGGGCAATACCTGATTCCGAGGGAAATAGGCACGATGTGTGGGGATAGCAAGGGCGACTCGCTTCGGTCCCGTCGGCTACTCGGCGGTGTTTCCGTCGGAGTCCTTGGGGTCGATCCCCAGAGCTTCCATGCGGCGATAAAGCCGGCTCCGAGAGATGCCCAGCATTCGGGCAGCCTTGGTCCGTTGACCCTGGGCACGCTCGAGTGCCGCCAGAATCTCGCGCCGCTCGATGCGCGTCAGGATCTCGTCCAGCGAACCAGTTCCCGTATTTTCCATGGCCGGCGGCTCCTCGACCTGATGGCCAACCGGATTCGATCCCAGCGTACCTTCGAAATAACTTGCGTTCATGGTCGGCACCTCGGTTTAACTGTCGGGGCCTCCGTTCATTGCCCAATCCATTGGCGGAGGTAACCCGCTCACTTGTTCTGGTTGTGCATGGAGCCCGAAAGCGATTGTCGGCTCGCGATCAGCCCATCGCTCAGTTTACTTCCGTGTAATCCGCGCCCGCGGAGTCCCACGACGCGTTTCCCTGTTCGGCGGGATTATAGATACGGGTACAAGGGCATTCAAGAAAAGCAACGCAACATGGGCGTCGGGCTGGGGTCGTTACATTCTCAAAGCGCGGGTGCAGGAAACGACGCGAAGGCCCCTACCGCTTCCAGAATGTGGCCACACGCCCGACTTCGTCAGCGCTGCCGATGATCAGGGAGGTCCGTTCGTGCAAAGATGTCGGAACACGTTCGAGAATGCGGTGCATGCCGTCCGTGGCGACTCCCCCGGCCTGCTCGGCGATGAAGGCCAGCGGATTGGCCTCATACAACAGCCGCAGCTTGCCGCGCGGGGCCTTTTTCGTCGGTGGATACAGGAACACGCCACCTTTGAGCAGCGTGCGGTGAAAATCCGCCACGAGCGAACCGATGTAGCGCAGGCTGTACCCCGTTTCTTCGCTCTTGGTCCAGTCCAGATAATCCTGCACGCCTTTGGGGAACTGGCTTCGGTAGGCTTCGTTCACGCTGTACGTCTTGCCGGCCGCAGGCATACGAAGATTCTCTTTGCTCAGGCGGAACGCGCCGATCGACGGGTCGAGCGTGAACATGTGCACGCCGTCGCCGGTCGTGTAGCACATCACGGTGCTGCTGCTGTAAATGACATAGCCTGCCGCGATCTGGTGCACGCCGGGCTGGAGGATGTGGTCCATGGCCGAGCCGTTACGAATATCCGAACGGCGCTGGAGGATGGAGAAGATCGTCCCGATGGACACGTTAACGTCGATATTGCTGCTGCCGTCGAGCGGATCGAACAGGACAATGTACTTCGAACGGCCGTCAAGTTCCTTAATGATATGCGGTTCGTCGTCCTCCTCGGAAACCATGATGCCAACGCTGTCGCGATAGCCCAGGCAGGCGAGGATCGTCTCGTTGGCGAGGATGTCCAGCTTCTGAACGATCTCGCCCTGGACGTTGGTCTTGTTGGCGGCGCCGAGGATATTGCACAAGCCGGCACGCCGGACGTGATCCGCAATGATCTTCGTGGCCAGGGTGATTCCCGAGAGGAGCCAGCTGAATTCGCCGGTAGCGTGCGGGAACCGCTCGCGCTGTCGCTCCAGAATATGCTGCTGGACGGTTCGAATGGCGTGTGCGTCGGTAACGGGCTGAACGACCGGGTCCATGGTGTCGACTCCCGCGGCGATTCCCGCGATAGAATGGAATGAAACAAAGCACGGCTTCGGGCAGTGCTCTGAAGCGCAACGGCTGTCGACATGATGACGGGCAGACCCGCTCGAACGCCGACGGGCCGTGGACTGCCACCGCGGGAGTGTAGTACGTTTCTCCGCGCAGCACAAAGCGCCGCACCGCCTCGACGCGTTCCGACTTGCAAAACGCATGCCGAACAGAGCGGGAACTTCGTCCGTGCCCGCAGCTAAATTGGCTAGGTCAGCCTTGCCTTCGACGACAGTTCAGCTTGTCGCGGCTTCTTTCGAAACAGCGGCCCGATCGCCAGGATCAAGAGCGCCAGCCCGGGCGGAAGGGACAACGTCGCGAGTGAGACCATATGTCTGTCCGGTCCGGAAGGAAGGAGCCCTAGCGTGAACTGGTTGGGCAGCTTCTCCATCGGACCCGTTTCGTCCTCCAGACCGGTATCGGCGAAAATGTCGCGGGCGGAAGTCGCACCTGCCTGATCGACCGCTCGCTTCGGATCGTGGTATCGGGTAAATGCCGCCCGGC
This sequence comes from Phycisphaerae bacterium, assembly GCA_024102815.1. Taxonomy (NCBI): domain Bacteria; kingdom Pseudomonadati; phylum Planctomycetota; class Phycisphaerae; species Phycisphaerae bacterium. Next base: position 88,549 of record JAGFJJ010000005.1, on the reverse strand, counting down.
CGGTCGCCGACCAGAGGACAACGGCCTGCGCGATGACCAGCAGGCAGAGTATGCCCAGGAAAAGTCGTGTCAGTCCATGCACGGCCGACCACTCCTTTCAGACCAGCCCTGCCCTAGCGATCCGGCGAGGCCGTGGAAAGCAAGAGAAAGACCTCCAGGGCCAGCTCGTCGGCGATCTTTCCGGACGCCATCGCCGGGTCGCCCTCGGCGATCTTGAAATCGGACAACTTCACGGGGAAGTTGGCTCGAACGGCGGCCAGGTTGCCCGGGGCACGAACGGACGTCTTCTCGCTCTCGGGCATGATCGTGATCCGCGCCGGAACCGTCATGGACTTGGTCGTTCCCTTGACGGTCATGTTGCCAACCAGATCGACCGAGTAGGTCTTGAAACCTTCGCCCTCTCTTGCCAAGGCGGCGTTGCGGGCGTTGGTCACAACGAACACGACGTCCGGATAGGATTGGGCATTCATCCAACGATCGCCGGCCAGGTGTTCATTACGCATCGGAATGCCGGTATCGAACGCCTTCACCGGCAGGCGAAACACGCCGGCCTTGATGTCAAAGCCCGATCCGTCCGGTTTACCTCCGAAGACGAAGTAACCCACGACGTTGTTGTTCGTCCCCTTGATGTGCTCCAGCGGCGCATCCGAAGTGAACGTCACCTGGGCATCCTTCCCGGGATGAACGTAATAAACCGTCCCCATGGCGGCCTGCGCATCGGGCACGACCAGCGTCCGCCCCTTGGAGGTTCGCTCCGGCTGGGCAAAGGTGACGGCCGGAAGGAGCAGCAGGACGGCAATGGACAGGCCGCAAACGCGGCTCACAGCATTGAAACACGGACTCATGGCGCGGTTTCTCCTCTCCCAAAGCAGCTTGTTAGATTCCAGGCAGCCGATGCCGGCCCGAGCCGACGCTGGCAGTCGCTGATGTCGAGCGTATGATTGTGCCTTGCGGGCCATTCGGCAAATTTCACATCCAGCAATCGGCGAGGTGTCCCATGTCCGAACGGAAAGAGACGGTTCTCACCCTGAATGTCACCCCCGGCGCCAGCGGGACCCGGATCGACCGGGAGAAGTACGACCGGGTTCGCGAGGCCATTCTGGCCGTGGTTCCCCGATCGAGGGACGGGGTGGCATTCAAGTCGCTCCCGAAGCTCGTGGCCGGGCAGGTCCCCAAGGCGTTGTTTCCCGCCAAAGGCTCGGCGTCGTGGTATACGACGGTGGTCAAATTGGACCTCGAGGCCCGCGGGCTGATCGAACGCATTCCCGGGAAGACCCCCCAGCACCTGCGCCGGAAGTCGCCGTCGAGGTCGAAAAAGAGCGCCTGAGGCTGTCCGACCAGACCTGAGAATCGGGGTCGCGCGTCACCCTCAAGATCACCTGCCGTCCCGTCGAAAACTTATGGGACGGCACTATGAAGCTCAGCATCGTGATCCCCGCCTTCAACGAGGAGGAGGCCATCGGGTCCACCGTACAACGGTGCCTCGATGCCCGCCCTCACCTCGTCCAGACGTCGCCGGTTCGGGACGTGGAGATCATTGTCGTCAGCGACGGCTCGGTGGACCGGACGGAGTCCATCGCCCGGGCTTTCGACAACGTGCAAGTCATCGCCTTCGAGCAGAACCGTGGGTATGGCGCGGCGATCAAAGCCGGATTCGATATCGCCACCGGTGACCTGCTCGGCTTTCTGGACGCCGACGGGACGTGCGATCCGCGATTTTTCGCCGATCTGTCCAACGCGCTCATGGAATGTGATGCCGACGTCGCGCTGGGCTCGCGGATGGGCCCGCGCAGCCGTATGCCCCGCGTTCGGCGGATCGGCAATCGACTATACGCCCTGCTGCTTGGCGCGCTGAGCAATCGGATGGTGTCGGACACGGCCAGCGGCATGCGCGTCATCCGCCGCGAGGCCCTGCCGAAGCTACTCCCCCTTCCGGACGGGCTGCACTTCACCCCGGCGATGAGCGCCCGCGTGCTGATGGACGACGAGCTGTTGCTTGTGGAGCGGCCGATGGCTTATGCGGAGCGGATCGGCCGGTCCAAGCTCAGTGTTGTCCGCGACGGCGTCCGCTTTCTGCGCACGATTCTCCACATGACCTTAATGTGGCGCCCTTCAAGGCTGCTGCTCCTTGTCGCCCTCACGTGCTTCGTATTCATGATTGGCTTGGCGGCCTATCCGATCGAATCCTGGCTGCGACAAGGCCGCTTTGGCGAGGACATGATCTATCGACTTCTCTTCTGCTCCCTGCTGGGCAGCGCGGGTGTCACCATGGTGTCATCGGCAATGCTCACCGACCTGTTCCGGTTTCGGGTGACCGGACTCCGCGTGCCACACACCTTCTTCGAGGGCGCCATTGACCGCTTCTTTACCAACGCGGGCTGCATGGCCATGGCGGCATTCTCGGCGCCGTTCCTGATTTGGCTCGTCGGGCCGGGGCTCTGGTCGCGATTCTTCGAAGGCGTCGTGACCATCCATTGGTCGCGCGTTGTCCTGGCCGGTCTGGTGGTGTTGTCCTGGATGCAAATGGCCGCGACCACGCTCGTGGCCAACGTCATTCGCTTCCATGCCGCGCGTTCGGAGAGCATCGAGACCCCCGCGACGACGAAGCGACGGCGAGATGCCGTACCCTCCCGCCGCCCGGCCTCGCGAGCTCCGGCGGCGCCTGAACTGACCGCAACCCGATAACGTCCCGCCGCGCCGGCGATTCCATCACAGCGCCGTTTTCCTTGCGACATTTCGCCGCGTATGGGAATATGGCGGGATTGCCGTTGGTTAGGGGAGAGGCTTTGAGTGGCGAAGCGGGAATGAACGGATCGCCCGAATCGAGGCGCGATCAACCAGGCGGTGGGACGTTCGAGCAGATCGTCCTGCCCCATCTCGACGCCGTTTATCGAATTGCCTGCGGCATCACCGGCAACCCGCACGAGGCCGACGACATCGTCCAGGAGACGTTTGTCCGGGCTTTTCGAGCATTCTCGCAATTCGAGTTGAGGGAACACGGTCCGCGGCCGTGGCTGCTGCGAATACTTCATAACGTGTTCTACTCCGCTCGAAAACGCCGCAACCGCGAGCCGACACTTCTCGACGACGTGGATTTCGACCACTTCGCCGACGAGATTAACGAGGATGTATCCGCTACCGGCCGTTCGACGGACCTGGACTGGGAAGGGTTCGACGAGGAGATCAAGCAGGCTGTAGCGGAATTGCAGCCGGAATACCGCGAGGTCCTGCTGCTCTGGGCGATCGAAGGATTCAGCTACAAGGAGATGGCGACGATTTGCGGCTGTCCCATGGGAACCATTATGAGCCGACTTTATCGCGCGCGGCAACTCATGGGACGGAAGCTGCAGTCCTTCGGCGGGCGCCGTACACGCCGCGGCACGGCTTCTTCTGAGGAAGTTTGAGCGAGGCCTGCTTCGCGCGGGATGATGTCTTAATTGAGTTGGAAAGCGAGCGGACAACGGGACTCATGAACTGCCAGGGGTTTCAGAAATATGTGGGGGCCTTTGCGGACGGGGAGCTGGACGTTCCATTAAACCTGGAGGCCCTCGAGCACCTCAATGTTTGCCCGAATTGCGCTGGGAAAGTCGCACGCGTGCATGGGCTGCGCGCGGCGCTGCGCGACGCATATGCCGATACCGTCGCGCCGGCCGCGCTGCACGGACGCCTGCGGGGAGCCCTGGGCCTGGACGTGCCGAGAACCAATCACTCGGCAGCGGGCGGACAGCCATCCGCTCGACCTGGCGGACTCCGCCGTCGCTGGTTTCTGCCCATGTCGGTGGCTGCGATGATCCTTCTGGCCGCGGTTCTGGTCCTGCGGTCCGGCCCCCTGGGCGGATTGCTCACCGCCACGTCCGATGGCAGCGCGGCGCAGTTCGCGGCGGACGTCCGCGACCAGCACGCCCTGTGCATTTCGAACAATGCACACATCGAAAGCCATCGGCTTGCGGATGCAAGCCCCCGGCTGGTGGCTGAGACATTGTCCAACCGGCTCAATCTGCGCGTTCTCGCGCCGGATCTTCATTCGTCAGGCTATGACCTGATCGGAGGGCGGGAATGCGGGGTGCGCGGCCGGACAGCGGGACACGCGTTGTATGAGCGTGACGAGGGCACCGCGTACCTGTCGATTTTCTCGGCAAGCCGCGGGCCGGACGTCACGCCCAACCGCACGGCCGAACCGTTCGGGTCCGCGTACTATGCCGACGTCTCGGAGGGCATGCCCACGGTGGTGGCCTGGAGCGACCACGGAGGCACCTATGCGGCGTGTGCCACCCTGCCGGAGGCCGAGTTGGTCAAGGTGCTGGCGCCGCTTCAGGGCACAGCCAGGCGTTGGTCCGGCGATGCTCAGTTCGTGGCACAGGCGCTTCAAATTGGCGCGCCTTAGGCGTGCCCCCACGCAGGTTGCGTTTTCTTGTATGGTCTGTTGAGATTGGTGCGGAAGCAGAGTTACGATAAAATAGGAGAGCGCGAGGCTTTCCTACCCGAATCCGGCCGTTCGAAACACGGGGTTCGGGTCGAGGGCGCGGCGAGTATTTCAGGAGAGCACACCATGACGATCCGGAGCGCATGCCTGGCAGGGCTGGTCGTAGTGTCGGCAGGAACGGTCGCCTTCGGCCAGACGGCTCGTATCAACGCCCGTCCCGGGGCCGCGACGATGACCCTTCGCCAGCAGAGCGATTCTCCCGCCCTCGATCTGCTCCAGAAGCGCGTGGAACAGGTCGACTGGAGCGATTCCACGCTTGAAGAAGTAATCGAATGGCTTCGCACGGAGGCGGAAGGCAACCAGGTCAACATCATTCCCAAGTGGAACTCGCTTGCCGAGGAAGGAGTGACGCGGGATTCGCTCGTGACCCTTCAGCTTCGCAACGTCACCGTGGGCATGGTACTCAACGAAGTGCTCGATCTGGTTTCGGAGACACGTCAGGCCAGCTACCGCGCCGTGGGCAACATCTTGCGTATTTCCACGAAGCGTGACTTCGGCCGCGACATGGAAGTGCGCGTGTATGACATTCTCGACCTCGTTTTCTACATCCCGGACTTCGGCCGGAACGCGCCGACGATCGACCTGAACGCAGCGTCGCGCCAGTCCAGCAGCGGTGGCGGTGGTGGTGGTAGCGGACAGAGCGTCTTCGGCGGCGGCACGTCCAGTTCTTCGCAGGATCTTGAACAGGAAGAGACTGAACTGGATGAGCGGTTGACGGAAGTTCGGGACGCCATCGTGAAGATGATCGAGCCCGAGACGTGGATCGAGAATGGCGGGCAGGGTGAGGTGCAGATTTTCAACCAGCGCCAGATCATCGTGCGGAACACGATCGAGGTTCACGAGAAGATCGCCGGATACTTCTCCTACAACCGGTAACCAACGACGGGCGACGAAGAGCGTATTCGGGGCGGCAGGGCGATGCCGATCGCCAGCCGCCCTCTTGTTTGCGCAGCTCAGCGAACTCACCCCAGCGCGGTGAGGAGTTCCGGCTCGGCAATGCCTTCGATGCGGACGCGCTTTCGCGGAGAAGTGTGTCCCGCGACAACCGCAACGGCCTGCGGCCGAACGCCGACGAGGTCGGCCAGGAATCGAACCAATTCCCGATTGGCTCTCCCCTTCTCCGGCGGGGACGCTACGGCGATTCGCACCCCGTTCTCCCACTCCCCCAGAAGCCGCGTGCGCGAGGCTCCGGGTACGATCTTGACGGAGAAGACCACCGCACCGGGTTCCGTTTCCACGCGAATCATCGGGACATTCTAGGTCGTTCGACTTGTGGATTGAAACCGTGCCCTGACGCGTCTACCGTAACGGAACGCCGGGGCAGGAGATGCGGCAACGCCGGAAGCCGCACGGCACTTCGAACCGAGGAAGGTCATTATGCGGGCCACACCATTCGAAATCGGGGTTATCGGGGCGGGAAACGCAGCCGAGGGGATCGTACACAGCATCTTGCGTAACACCGTGCTCTTCGACGAGCGGATGATCGCATCCGATCCCGCCGAAGCCCGCCGGGAGCTATTCGCCCGACGCTTCAACATCGCCGTCACCGACGACAACCGCAATCTCGTCGAGAACAGCTACATCCTCATTCTTGCGGTAAAGCCGCAGCAGTTCGCCGAAGTCGGAAAGGGCATCGCCGACCTGATACGGGCGGAACACCTGATCGTGTCGATCATGGCCGGCGTCTCCACGGCGACCATCGAGGCGGCGTTCGCGCCGACCGAGGCACGCGTGGTCCGAGCCATGCCCAATCTGCCGGTGCACGTGGGGGCGGGGGTGGCGGGAATCTGCCGGGGCAAGCACGCCCAGGAAGTCGACCTGCTTCGGGCTCAGCGGATCTTCGAAGCCGGCGGGCGCTGCATCGTTCTGGACGACGAGGACCTGATGGACGCGGTGACGGCCGTGTCAGGCTCGGGTCCGGCGTATTTCTATTACTTCGTGGAGATGCTCACCGCCGCGGGCGAGCAGGCCGGACTATCGCGTCCGCAGGCGGAGGCACTGGCCAAACATGCGTGCCTGGGTGCAGCCAAGATGATGATCGAGTCCGGCGACCCGCCCAACGTGCTCCGCGAAAAGGTCACTTCCCCGGGCGGGACCACGCAGGCGGCCCTGGAAACGATGCAGAAGCACGGCGTATTCGACCATGTCGTGGAGGGCGTTCTCGCGGCGTGGCGCCGCGGCCGGGAGCTGGGGCGATAACGGGATGGTGTCCCGGGTGGACGAGCGCCCCCCTCCAGGGTTCACCAAATCGCCCGCAATCGGTCCGAGCAGCCGATAAGATCGAATCCGCGCCGCCCGAACGAGGTTGCCGGGCGCCCCTCCATTGCCTAACATCAAATGATCCAACCTGTCCGTCCGGGGGGACCTTCAGGATGTTGAAATCGAAGAAGGTTTACGGTACCGCAATCGGTCTGCTCAGTCTCACGCTATGCGCATTCACCGCAACGGCATGGGGCGCTCAGCCGCGTGACGCGGCGAAGGCCAGGCCGGAGGCGGACCGTTTCGGCGGATGGGCGTCCGATCGAATTGTCGTAAAGCTCGCGCCGCGGGCGATCGAACGCCGCGCGGCCGGCCCGATGGCGCACGGGCGTCTGCCGATTTCGCGCGACCGCGCCAAGCTGAACGCCCGAGTCGCAGGACGCGCGGCCGCCTGGCGAACGCAGCGCATCCGCCGGGCTTACCCGTTCGAGTTCGGTAATCCGAAGCTGGCGCATTCGCTGGGGCTGGACCAGTTCTACATCTTGGAGGTTCCCAAGGGGACCGATACGCCGGCGATGGCCGCGGAGTTCAATCGGCTCGACGGCGACATCGAGTCTGCCACGGTAGATGTCGTCGGCGGACTGGCGGCGACATTTCCCAATGACGCCAACTTCTCGCTGCAATACGCGTTGAACAACACGGGGCAGGTGGTTTCGGGCATTCCCGGCGTGGCCGATGCAGACATCGACGCCCCCGAAGCCTGGGACATCCACACCGGACTTACCGGCGCAGTGATCACCATCGCGTTTCTGGACAGCGGACTGAACGCCGAGCACGAGGAGTTTGTCGGTGGCCGCGTGCTACAGGGATTCAATGCCAAGGATCCCATGAATCCCACCGATACGACGGACGGGGTCGGCCATGGAACCCACGTGACGGGCATCGCCACGGCCAACGCCAACAACGGTGTCGGGATCGCCGGTGTGACGTGGGGAGCTAACATCCTTCCCGTACGTGTGGTCGATCTGGGCGGATTCGGTACTGCGATCGACGCCGCGGTCGGCTTGACCTGGGCCGTGGACCACGGGGCCGACATCTGCAACATGAGCCTTCAGTATTGCTCAACGCAGTCGGCTGAAGCGCTCGAAATGCTGGAGGCCTCGGCTCAATACGCAAAAGCCAACGGCGTGCTGGTTGTCGCCGCGGCAGGGAATCGCCAGTGCGCGTTGGGCGTCGTGGCATTCCCAGGAGCCTACCCCGAGACAATTGCCGTCTCCGCAACGACGAACAAAGACCTTCTGTGGTCCGGCTCCAGTACGGGCCCGGAGGTGGAGCTGTCCGCCCCCGGCGAATTGATCTGGTCCGCTTACCGGCTCCCACCGTCCAGCGAAACCTACAGGTACCTCTCCGGTACCTCGATGGCCACGCCCCATGTCAGCGGACTGGCGGCACTGGTCTGGTCCTACGCTCCCTATCTTTCCGACGATCAGTTGCGCGCTGTTCTTGAGAACTCCGTCGATGACCTCGGCACGCCGGGGCGCGATCAGTTGTTCGGCTATGGACGGATCAACGCCTACCACGCTTTGATGAACGTTCCCCCGCCCATTGATATCGACAGCAGTGATCCGCCGGCCGATTCCATTGATGCGCGCCAGCCCAGCGATCTCAACGGCAGCAACCCGACCGGCTGGGATACTGTCACCTTGACCTTTGACGGAGATGCGACCGGCCTGGGGGCGGAAGACTTCGAGATCAGCGTTGATCCTCCAGGCACCGCGCCCGACATTGATTCCGTCAGCGTAGCGGGAAGCGAGGTCACGCTCTTTCTTGCGACACCCGTTCCGACTGGCGCCTGGACAACGTTCACGCATGTCGGCCACGGATCATCGACGCGAATCGGATACCTCCCGGGAGACGTCAACGGCAGCGGAACGACCAACGAACGGGATGTGATCGCGCTCATCGACGCGCTGAATCAGCCGTCCTCACCCCTGGCCGCATGGTCGGCCGACCTGGACCGGACGGGTTTTGACGACGCCAACGACGTCATTCGCCTGCTCGATCTGCTCCTGGGCAACGGCAGCTTTGAACCCTATCAGGGTGCATCACTGCCGTAGTGGTCCGGCACGGTGCAGCAGGACCGAGTGACGGATCTTTTCAACTTGCCGAGAAATCGAGTTCTTCAAGCTGGCGGGCATGGTCGAAGCACTCCTCGGCCATCTCGTGTAGAAACGGCTTGAGTTCCTCTCGCGCCGTGGTCTCGTGCAGGGCGGCATAGAACCGGCCGGTAAGTCGCTCGGAAGCGCAGATCATCTCCATGGCCCGACCCACCGAGGCCACGTCGGATACCTCGAGCAGTCGCGGACCGACAATGACCAGGTCCTTGTCCTCGGGGCTGAGCAGAAAATCGCTGTCAGCGAAGTGGGCTTTGAGCATCTTCTGGACGATGCCGTGGTGGCCCTGCTCTTCGTCGGCGAGGCGGGCGAAGAGATCGCGGTGAGCCTGGCTCTGTGTGCGCTCGATGAGCGTTCGGTAGCGATAAGCGGCGACGGATTCGCCGTATGCGGCAATGGCGAGCGCCTTGGCCGGCGTCAGCGCGCGGACGCGCTCCCGAAATGCGTCGTCGATGTGACGGTGCGGGTCATTCACAAGGCCGCTTTCTACCACAGGGCGGGAGGGATGGCCAACGCGCCGGTGAACCGCCATTCGGCGCGGGTTCCGCCGCTGTCTTGAACGGACCCGGGACGATTCGTATATTGCGCCGGGTTTTCCAGTCATGCGCGAACGTAGCCGTAACTCCGTCGTGATGCTCCTTGTCGCCTTCGTGCTCGTCGGCGGCTGCGCGACATCCCCTTCGACGTCGCCGGGCAGAATCCTCCCCGCGCGATCGGCCATACTGGATTCGCCATTTGGTCCCCTGCCCGGAGAAGCGCCGGCTGAACAGGTGCAGGCGCCGCCGCTCCGCGTTCTTGACGTGAACTTCCAGATCATGCGCGTGGACATTCCGCAGGACGACGTACGACATTCCGCCAAGATCTGGAACCATGTCCGGGCGACGGAACTGGATCCCGATCGCGTCGAAACGCTGGCGCGGAACGGCATGGCCGTGGGCGTCGGCACGGAAGAGGACTGGCCTGCGCTACGAGCCATCCTGACCGCCGCCCGGGCGCGGGTGCAGGTCGACCAGATGCTCGCCCGATCGGGTCTGCCGGTCTCCGTTGAGCTGGGTCGAATCGAGGAAGCGGAGTCCATTTTTTCGTGGCGGCCGGGACAGCGGCCCGCGGGGCGGACATTCGACCGCGGATCGAAGCTCCTGCATATCGACTACGCGGTGGATCGCGCGCTTCCGGGTCTGGTCAATGTCCAGCTCGGCTTCGAAATCCGTGATGATCGCGGGGAGGTTACCTGGAAGCGCGTCGGCGGAGCGTTGCAGCAGGTACCGGTGTTGGATCAGTTCGTGTACGACCAGCTTGACGTGCTGTTGCCCGTCGGCCCGGGCGGATTCATCGTCGTCGGACCGGCCCCTCTATCAGAGAGTGAATACATGGTCGGCAATCGCTTTTTCTCCTCGACGATCGACGGTCGGCGATTCGATACGCTGGTGGTCATCGCCCCGGCCGTGCAGGAAACCGTGCAGACCTTTACCTCGGCGAGCGAGGGTCGGCGGTGAGCGGCGAATCGCCTGCGACCGGCGAGGCGTTCTTCCGCCAGTTGTGCGAACACGCGGGCATCGCTCTGATTGCCTGCGACCTGGATCTTCGGGTGACGGTATGGAACTTGGCGGCGTCGCGGATGTTCGGCGCCGCGGCCGATCGCATGATCGGTGCCCCGATTGCGTCGGTCGTTCCGCAGGAGTGGCGCGAGGAGGCGGTGCGTCTGCTGCGCAGGGCCATCGAGGAGGGCACCGCATCCAGCGTGGCGTTTCAGCACCGCGACGAAGGGGGCTCGCCGCGAGAACTCGTGGGGAACATCGCCCCGATCGTCTGCGACAAGGGACTGCGCAGTGGCGCGTCGGTCTGGGTGCGGGACATCACGCAGCGGATCACGCTTCAGACCGAGCTCACCGAGCAGCGGAAAATGGCGGCGCTGGGACAACTGGCCGGAGCCCTTGCCCATCACTTCAATAACATCCTCGGAGGCGTCATCACCAGCGTCGATTTCGCGCTGAGCAGCAACGACCCCGTGTTGAAGGGGCGCGTGCTGCGGCAAACGGCGGAGGCCCTCCAGCGCGCGACCGGACTCGTCCACGAACTGCTCGCCTTTGCCGAAGGTGACGTGCGCGTCAGCGATCGGGCGGAAGTCACCAACATCATCCTCGACGTAAGTAACGAGGTGCGTAACGAGCTCGCCGGTTCGGACATGCGTTTCCGGCTTGATCTTGCCCCCCTGCCCGCGCATACCGTCGGACGGAACCAGTTGACAACGGTACTGCGGAGCCTGCTCAAGAACGCCGTTGAGGCCCTCCGCGGCGAGGGGGAAGTTACACTCTCGGCCCGGTTGGATGGCCGGGAAATCGTCATCGACGTGCGCGATACGGGCGTGGGCATCGACGAGGAAACACGCTTGCGCGTATTCGAACCCTTCTTCAGTACGAAGGATCGCGCCGCGGAGATCCCCGGCAAGGGGCTGGGGCTTGGATTGGCCGTGAGCCACGGCATCGTGCGATTGATGGGCGGGACAATTCGGGTCACTTCGACCGCGGGCATAGGATCCTGCTTTTCCGTCCGCCTTCCGATCGATTCGAAGGGTTGACGTCCGGGTGCGGCGAAAGCGTCAGTCGGCGTCGTGACGGGCCAGAATCCTGGCGAAGCGCCACACGTCGTGATAGGAATTGTAGAGCGGCGTGGGGGCGGCACGGATCACGTTCGGCTCCCGAAAATCGCAGACAACGCCTTCGTCGATCAGCGCTCGAAACAGCTCCTTGGGCCGTTCGTGGACCAACATGGATAGCTGGCACCCTCTCGACGCTTCGTCGCTCGGCGTGATGACCTCGAATCGGTGCGGCGAGAGCGTCCCAATCCAATCCATCAGGCAGCCCGTCAGGCGCAACGACTTCGCGCGCAGTGCGCTCATTCCCGCTTCATCAAAGAGATCAAGCGAGGCACGAAGCGGAGCGAGCGACAGAATGGGCGGATTGCTGACCTGCCAACCGCCCGCTCCTTCGCGGGGGATGAAGTCGGGCTGAAGATGCATGAGGAAGCGCGTCTTGGGATCGTTACCCCACCATCCGCCGAATCGTTGGAGTTCAGCACTGCGGCCGTGCTGCCCGTGCACAAAACAACCCGCCACGGCCCCCGGCCCAGCGTTGAGATACTTGTAGCTGCACCAGACAGCGAAATCGGCGCCCCAATCGTGAAGCGCCAATGGCACATTGCCCACGGCGTGGGCGAGGTCCCACCCGACAACGCAGCCCCGCCTTTGGGCGGCCTGGGTAATGCGGGCCATGTCCAGTACCTGACCCGTGAAGAAATTCACGCCGCCGAGAAGCACGAGTGCAATCCGGTCGCCGTTCTTTTCCAACAGGCGCTCGATGTCCTCTGTACGAAGAATGTGCTCGCCGGGGCGTGGCTCGGCGAGCAGCAAGGCCTCGCGCGGATCGAATCCGTGATAATGCAGTTGCGTCTTGACGGCGTAGGTGTCGGACGGAAACGCCGGCGCCTCCATGAGGATCGCGTGCCGCCCAGGCGTCGGGCGATAGAAGCTGACCATCAACAGATGGAGGTTGACGGTCAGCGTGTTCATCACGACGACTTCATCAGGCCCGGCTCCGACCAGTCGAGCCAAGCTGTCATGGAAGTACTCGGGGTAGCTGTACCATGGTCGGGCGCCCTCAAAGTGGCCCTCGACGGCCCGGTCGGCCCAGCTTCCCAAGACTTCGTCAACAGCCACCCGCGATGCTCTGGGCTGGAGCCCCAGCGAATTACCGGCGAAGTAGATCGTCGGCGATCCGCTCGAGTTCACCGGATGGAGAAAACGCTCCCGGAAGCCGGCCAATGGGTCATCGGCATCCAGGGCAAGAGCGGCGGATTCGACTGGGAATGCATCAGGGCACATCGCGAAGCATGATGTCCCGGATCGGCGTAAAGGGGAAGAGCCGGGTTGGCCGTTCCGTCCGAATCGGGAAGACCAACCACGCATCCCATATTACCCATTCTTACTCCGAATCAATGGAAAGCGTTGCTTAGTTCAGTATTGGTGAACTTATGACCTTGACTTTGTACAGCCAAGTCGACATACTCGCGTTCGTCCGAAAAGGGAGAATGAGGACGGACGGGGTGTCGCTTTTTCTCGGCCCCGTTGCGGTAACGTTACAAATAGCTGCGGGAAGTGAAGTCATCAGAGGGGATTGCGCGCAATGACCACGAAAACGTCGTTCACGAGATTAATGTTGTCGGTGCTGGCGGTGCCGTCGATTTGCGCCGTCTGGCAAATGAGTGAGGCCGCCGCGCTTGGCCTGCCGGTGGGGCCGACAATCACGGCTGATCCGCAGGCCGGACCCGCCGGCGGACAGACCACCGTGCAGGGCATGGAGTTCGCGGCCAATACATGCGGGGTGCAGCTCGCCTTGGACTCGGCTGGCGGTCCCTCGCTTGGAATTGCTGACGTCACCAACGGCGCGTTCTCCACGGTAATCACCATTCCGGAGAACACGACAAGTGGCCCGCACAAGATCGTCGCCCAGGGACTGGTCATCGGGGGCGAATTCTGTGCATCTCTTTCCGGCGAGGAAGCCAGCACCGATTATCGCGTCATCGGCGGTCCGCAGGCCGTGGAGCGGCTGAAGATCGAGTTTTCGAGCAACATTCCGGACAAGGCCGGTGAATTCCGCCTGATCTCGCGAATGGACGTGCAGATGGTCCTTCCGCCGTCTGACGAGCTTCCGGCAACGAAAGGCGCCGACCTTCCCAGTGGTTTCTGGTATGAGCTTCAGTCCGCTGATGGCAGCGTGAAATACCGCCGGATCATTCACAACCCGGTCTTTATCGTGTTCGAAGGCCCTGATCTCTCCAAGAGTGACATGGTGCCCGATCGCGTCGAGAGTCTTCCGGAGCAGCGTGTCTTCTCGCTGCTGATTCCAGCGCCGGATTCGGGCGACGAAGTGGTTCTCTTCAGCAGCCCATTGGAACCGGACAGCCATGCGCAACCCGCGTCGGAAGTGGGACGTATTCCGCTGTTCGATCCGATTCCGTAGTTTCGGGCTCGTTCCTCCGCATTGCGGACGTGACGCCACGCATTCATTCGACGTTTAAGGGTAATGATCAAGAAACCGCCGCTGAGCGGATTTTGGGAAAGAAGTGGGAGATAGGCCGTGCGTCTCACAACGCTGACAACACTGATAACGGGATTGAGTCTTTCGGGATTGCTGTTCGTCGAGCCGGCTCAGGCCGGTCCATCGGACGGCATGGTCGTGGGAATAACGAAAATCGTGGACAACGGACCAGCGTCCAGCCGGTTCAACCTGGTCCTGATGGGTGACGGCTACCAGCAGGGAGAGCTGGCCCAATTCGCCCAAGACTGCCAGGATTTCGTGGAATTCATGTTCCAGACACCGCCGTTCGACGAGAACTGCTCGATCAACGTCTATCGGATCGACGTCACCTCGACGGACTCGGGTGCCGACGATCCAGACACGTGCGACGATGGCACCGGGGCCACGGCCGATACGTACTTCGATTCGACGTTCTGTTCCGACGGCGTGATTCGCCGTCTGCTGGGCGCGAACAACAGCACGGCCACGGACGTGCTCAACGCCCAGCTTCCCGAGTGGAACCAGGCGCTGGTCATCGTCAACACGTCGATCTACGGCGGATCGGGTGGTACCGTGGGTGTCACGTCGGTGAGCGGAACGTGGGAGAATATCGCCATTCACGAGTTCGGCCATTCGGCGTTCGGATTGGCGGACGAGTACGAGTATTGGTCCGGTTGCGGTTCCGGCGAGGCGGGGCACGACAATCACCCCGCTTCGGAGCCGTCGCAACCGAACGTGACGATCGAGTCGGACCGAAACCTGATCAAGTGGGCGTCGTTCATCGACGCGGCGACAGCAATGCCGACAACGGAAAACGCGGACTGCACGATGTGCGATCCACAAGGCGATCCTTTCCCGGGGATGCAGGTCGTGGGCGCCTATGAAGGCGCGCACTACTACCATTGCGACGCCTATCGACCGGTGTTCAGTTGCATGATGCGCAACTTCGCGCCGTTCTGTCCGGTGTGCACGGCCCGCATCAACCAGACGCTGGCACCCTACGCTCCCGAAGACACAACGACGCCTCCGAGTATCACCAGTTTTGCGGTGTCTGGGACCGATGTCGATGCGAACTGTGTCGGATCGATCACCTTCTTCGCCGGAGTGAGTGACACCAACTACCTGCCGGAGAGCGGAATCGAGGTCACCGTCTCAAATCCCACCAACAATGCCACGGTCAGCAACGTGATGTATACGGTTACGCCCAACGGGACCAATGCCTTCACCATCAGCGGCAGCGCGACGGTCTCCAACCTGACCAGTTGCCCGGCAACGATTCTGGTCACGATTGAGGCAACGGACGGCTGTGGCAATACGAGCATGGAAGATGCCAGCGCCAATGTCCATGACCGGATTACACCGCAGGTCGTAGCGCTGGATTCCACCGGCGGCGAAGTCGACGACAACTGCGATTATGTCTTGCCGTTCAGCGGCGCCGTGACAGACAACTGCTGTGTGCGGCCGGAAGACGTGGACGTTGCGGTCAACGTGATTACGAACAACGCGACACTCGGGATGGTCGCGCTGAACAAGTCGCAGGCCGGTGCCACGCGGGTAAACTTCAACGGCCAGGTCGTTGTGTCCGACCTGACGAGTTGCCCGGCTACTGTGAGGGTCTCTGCGAGCACGCTTGATTGCTGCGATAACATGTCGAACATTTCCAGCGTGGATGCAGATGTGGTTGACGCAACGCCGCCCATGGTGGAGTGCCCGGACGACCTCGTCCTTGGCCGGGGTACGACGGCCATCTGTCCGATGACACCCAACGAGTGGCTTGCCAGTTTCAAAGCCACGGACAACTGCGACGGCATGCCCACGCTGAGCAACAACTCCGTTGAACAGGGCGCGCCTTGCGGCGGATTCCCGTGCGACGGCACGACGACGGTCACGTTCACGGCCGAGGACGACTGCGGCAATCAGAATTCTTGCGAAGCCAAGATCACCGTCATTCCCGATCATCCCGGCTGGAACAACTACGACGCGAAGATCACGCTCACGGGTAACCAGCCGGCGTACTGGTCGGCCGCCTCGGGCGATCCGCTGGGCATTCCGCCCTTCGACAGCCTCGATCCCGGCTGCCTGCCGGGTCGCAAGGACCCCGAAGGCAGCGGCGATCGCCTCATGCGCGGGTATGTCCTGGCTTGGGCGGTAAATCAGAACGGCGAGGAGATCCGCTGGAACCACCTGGCGGGTGATGCGCTGATCCTGGAGTACCGCCGGGCGACGGCCGCGGAGTACGACGCATACGCGTTCCAGGCGCTGGTCGGGGAGAACGGCGTGGCCACGGGCACGCCGGGTCAACTCCATCTGGACGGCGTCGAGTATCAGACCGGCTTCGCCGAATTGCTGTTCAACTTCTTCGCCACGGGGGCCCAGATCAACTCAGCCGGTCCGCTTTCAATTCTCACCGACACGGACCTGACGCTGTTCCCAGTGAGTGTCGATCTGCGGCAGGAGAACAACGGACCTGTGACCACGAAGGCGAACTTCACCATCTGGAACATGAACGAGTTCAAGTTCTCGGGTACCGAACGCTGCATTACCTGTTGGGACCAGGCTCTTCTGCGAGGCTACGACGCCCCGAACCATTTCCTGCGTGGGAACCTGCAGACGGACATGGGCAAGGCCCGCGTGGACGGTCTGGCCAGCCAGAACTGCGACCTGCCGGATTCCGACAGCCAGGCGGCTTCGCTGCTCGGCTTGTCGATCAAGCAACTGCGGTTCGGCAAGGCCCTGAAGTACACGGCCGGTCTGCTCACGGGCGTGGGCAACGAGACGGCGTTGATTCAGGCTGACTTGGCCGGCGGCATTCCGCCGGAGCGGCCGGCGCTGGGTCTGGGGCTCGATCGCCTTGGGGGCGACCGGGGTACGGGAAGGACCGTGGACGCAGACGGTTCGCCGCTCGCGGGAGGACCGGGCGCGGTTGAACTGGGTCGCGTCTCGGGCAGCACGAAGGGCAGCCTGTTAATCCTGTCCAAGATCGAGCTGCGTTGGACGGCCGACGGTGACTATCTCGTGCAGGACACGTTCCTGGACCTGATCAACGACTTCCCGGCCGAAGTGGACGTGCAAATGTACTTCATCAACGGCGATCCGCCGATTGAGCCGTAAGACACGGCGCGCGAGGCGTCTATTTCGACGAAACAAGAACGGGCGGGAGTGTCCTTCGATGCTCTCGCCCGTTTTGCATCTCCATCGTTGAGAAGTGCTCGCAAGTCTACTTGCCGAGGTTCAGTCTGTCGATTTCGTTGAGGATCGCATCCCACGAAGGGCGCGATCGGGCCAGCATGGGGAACACCTGCCGGACGACACCCTCCTTGTCGATGAGATAGGCCGTGGTGCGGTGGTACCGACCCGTTTTTTCTCCGTTTACGTCGCAGACGATATCGAACGGCGGCTCGCCATCGAAGTGCTTGAGGAATCGCCCATGTGATTCGAGGTCGGAATCCTCCTGGGCAATGGCAATCACCGCGATATCACGATCACGGAAGGAATCGTAGCGCTTCTGCAACTGGACCAGTTGCGCCGCACAGTACGGTCACCAGTGCGCCCGGTATGTCGTGACGATGATGTTCTTCTTGCCGAGGTATCCGTCCAGCGAGAGCTTCGAGCCGTCGGCCCTGGGAAGGGTGAAGGGCTCGACACGGTCACCGATCTGGAGCGTGTCGCCCCTTCCCCACGTCGAAGTCGTCGGATCGGCGGGCGTTGCCTCGCCACTACCTGCCAGTGGGAGCGTCAATCGCTTTCGAACGAAACGTGAGTTTCCTTCGTCATCGGCAAGATAGGCGATGACGTTCAGGGCGAAGTGCTCGTTGGATGCGGGCTCCCTGGTCAGCTTGAATTCGACCCGGGCGGGCAGTTCCTTCAGCAGACGCTCATAGGGCGCCTGGAGAAACTCATTCTTGCGAAGCTCGTCCTGGGTCGCAAGCACCTTTCCCGCCAGCTCGGCCGAAGTCGGTACGTCGATCTGGAGGATCGGGGCAGGAATGCCAGCGTCGGCAGCCGAGACTCCCTTCGCGAATTCAGCGTCGAGCTGAATGGTGTAGGTCTGGCCGACCTCCAGGCTTGGCGCGTCCATCCGGGCGGAAACGGAAAGGGCATCGGGCGGGATGGCGGCCAGCGGTGCCATGAGTGTGCAGAGTAGTCCCAGCATGATGGCTCCTTTCGGCCCCGCGTACAGGTGGCCGGGGGACGGCCCAGGGTAACAAATTCGCAAACGGCCCGCGAAGACGGCTGGCGACAAGATAGCGGATCATTCCGGGAAGGCCAGCGTTGCCCCATTCCGGGACGGTCATCAGTGTGATCTGTTTCCGACCGGGCCGAAGTTCGCAGTGGCACGGAATATGCTACGCCGTACCCTGCTGCGGGGCTCCATACGGTTCCATCGGCTACCGCGGCGTGGGCCGGTGCCAGGCCGAATATCAATCGGCTGCGGCTACCGAATTCGTTTCATTAACGCTTGATGCCGTGTGGGCACGTCGCCCTCCGGTGACAGGATCGTGGCAGTGCAGCTTCAATCCCGATTCTTGCTCCTGGGGATGGTGATCTCACTTCTGGGGAGCGCCGTTACCCTCGGCCAGGAAAACTCCGATTGCCTCAAGTGCCACGGGCGCCCCGGGCTCAAGGTCGAGCGAAACGGGCGGGAAGTGTCCCTTTCCGTAGACGAAGAGCGCTACGCCGCCAGCCTGCACGGGGAATTCGACTGCGTGGATTGCCACAGCGCATTGGCCGGCACCGAGGAGTATCCGCACGAGACCGGGCTTGACCCGGTCAACTGCGGCGATTGCCACGATGATGACGGTCCCATCGCCACCTACTGGAACAGTACACACGGACAGCACGTCAAGGCCGGTGACCCGGACGCCCCTCGTTGCCAGGATTGCCACGGCAACCATTACATCTTGCCGCTGAATGACCGTAATTCGGCCGTATCGCCGTTCAACATTCCACAAATGTGCGCCCAGTGCCACGCGGAAGGCGCGGCCGTGGAGCGTACGCACAACCTGCCCGAAGAGCAGGTGTTCGATCGCTACAAGGACAGCATCCACGGCGAGGGGTTGTTCAAGCAGGGGCTCGTGGTAACGGCGGTTTGCACGAGCTGCCACACCGGACACAACGTTCTGCCGCACGACGATCCGCGTTCGACAATCAACAAGGACAATGTCGTAGCCACGTGCATGAAGTGCCACGGGCTCATCGAGCAGGTTCACCGCAAGGTGATCGCAGGCGAGCTGTGGGAGAAAGAGGGTGTCGTCCCGCTGTGCGTGGAATGTCACTCACCGCACGAAATCCGCAAGGTGTTCTACGACACGAACATGAGCAATGCCGACTGCCTGCGTTGTCATGCTGACCCACAGCTACGGGCATCGGCTGATCGCCGCAGCCTTTTTGTTGATGCTGACGAGCACGGCAATTCGGTTCACGGGCGCAACAACGTGGCTTGCGCACAATGTCACACCGGAGGTAGCCCGGCTGACGAGGAGCGCCCATGCAAGACGGTCGCTCCAAGGGTCGATTGCTCCATCTGCCACGAGGCCGAAGTGGGCGACTACGACCGTGGACGTCACGGGCTGCTGCATCGCGCCGGGGATGCCAACGCCCCCTACTGCACCGATTGCCACGGCACGCACGGAATCCTCGAGCACACGGTTTCCGAGAATGAACCCCTAACGCTCCAGCAGATCGTCCGGCAATCGCCGACGTACGCCCGAAATGTCCCTAACCTCTGCGCCCGATGTCACCGCGACGGCGGGCAGGCGGCACTGCGCAACTTCGGCCCCGAGGATCACATCGTTGAGAAGTACACGATGAGCATTCACGGGAAGGGCCTGCTGGAGAGCGGGCTGACCGTGACCGCAACCTGCACCGATTGTCATTCCCCGCACAAAGAACTGCCCCTGAGCGACCCCGAGTCCACGGTCCACCCGACGCACATCGCGGAGACGTGCGGCAAGTGCCACGACGGCATCTACGAGAAATTCCAGCAGAGCATTCACTCGGCCATCGGAAACCCTGACTACGAGGAGCGCCGCGTGCGGGGGATGCCGGAACTTCCCCACTGCAACAATTGCCACCCGGCCCATGCTGCTTCACGCACGGATCAGCCCGAATTCGAGTTGGGCATCATGCAGCAGTGCGGGGAATGCCACGAGGAAGTCACGGAGGCGTATTTCGATACATTCCACGGCAAGGCTTCGGCCCTTGGCGACACGACGAAGGCCAAGTGTTACGACTGTCACGGTGCGCACGACATTCTTCCACCGGAGAATCCGGAGTCGCACTTGTCGCACGATAACATCGTGCAGACATGCGGCAAATGTCATCCCGGCTCACACCGGCAGTTCGCGGGCTACCTGACGCACGCCACGCACCACGATCCGGACAAGTACCCGGCGCTGTACTACGTCTTCTGGTTCATGACTTCCCTGCTCGTGGGCACGTTCGGCTTCTTCGGGCTGCACACCCTGCTGTGGTTCCCGCGATCCCTCAAGCTGCGGCGAGAATTCCGCAAGGAGGTCGATGCCGACGCAGAGCACGGTCAGCGGCAATTCATGCGCTTCCCGCCGTTCCTCCGCAAGATGCACCTGGTGGTGATCGTCAGTTTCTTCGGCCTGGCCATTACCGGCATGGTCCTCAAATTCTCGTACACCGGCTGGGCTCAGTATCTGGCCCGGCTACTGGGCGGCGCGGAGACGGCCGGGTGGATCCACCGAATTTGCGCGATTCTGACGTTCGGCTACTTCGGAACGCACCTCTGGGACGTATGGCGTCGGTTCCGCAGGCGCGACAAGAGCGCGTGGCAGTTTTTCTTCGGTCCCGAGACCATTCTGCCGCAATGGTCGGACGTCAAGGAACTGGTGGGGACGGTAAAGTGGTTTCTCGGGTACGGGCCTCGCCCCCGCTACGGCAAGTGGACCTATTGGGAAAAGTTCGACTACTTCGCGGTATTCTGGGGCGTGGCGGTGATCGGCACCACCGGTCTGTGCCTGTGGTTCCCTGAGTTCTTCACCAGGGTTCTGCCCGGATGGTCCATCAACGTGGCCACGATCATTCACAGCGACGAGGCGTTGCTGGCGACGGGGTTCATCTTCACGATACACTTCTTCAACACGCACTTCCGCCCGGAGAAATTCCCCATGGATCCGGTGATATTTACTGGGCGAATGTCGGTGGACGAACTCAAGCACGACAAGCCGCGCTACTATGAGCGGCTGGTCGCCAGCGGAGAGTTGGAAGAGGGCCTGGTCGATCCCGCTCCCCGGACACTGGAACGCGGCGCCCGGGTGCTGGGGTACACGGCGCTGGTCGTGGGCTTTACGCTGGTCCTCCTGATTATCTACGCCATGGTCTTCGCTTATCGCTAAGAACGCCGTTTCGTGCTCGGGCGCCGGCAAGGTACGGCGTCCGGGTGCGGACACCCGCCGCCAAGTCACCTCGGCCGGCGCCGGTAATCCACTTTGTTTGGCGGCCTGACGGTACATCCACCGAATCAGCCCCTTTTTCCCGCTGGTCTGGCATGGGATTTGTAGCCCCAATCTCCTGGACGGGCCGTCTCCTGCGTTGCAGTTCGTTCGCCTAGCAACCGGGGAGTACCAATGGCCCGGAAAAGAGGCTGGAGATGTCCATCAATCGCAGAGAGTTTCTGGGTCGACTGGGGGTTCTGGGGGCGGGCGCGGCTGCTGCGACCGTTCCGGCCGGGAAGGCGCTGGCGGCCCACGGTGAAACAGACGCCGATCCGATGGGTGTGCTTGTCGATATTCCGACGTGCATCGGATGTCGCAAATGCGAATACGCGTGCCAGGAGGCTGCCGGTTTCGCCCCTCCGCCGATCGAGACGTTTGAGGACAAGAAGCCCTTCGAGCAGTATCGCCGCCCTCGTCCCGACAGCTACACGGTGGTCAACCGGTTTGAGAACCCGGCGTCCGAGGAGCGTCCGATCCACTCCAAAGTGAATTGCCTGCACTGCATCGATCCGGCGTGCGCCTCGGCTTGTCTTGTGGGCGCGTTCCACAAGGAGCCTACCGGGGCGGTGGTTTACGACGCCTGGAAGTGCATGGGTTGCCGCTACTGCATGGTGGCGTGCCCGTTCCAGATCCCCACTTACGAGTATCAGAAGCCACTCACGCCGCAGGTGCGCAAGTGCAACTTCTGCGCCCCGCGGATTGCCAAGGAGGGCGGAGTGCCCGCATGTGTGGCGATCTGCCCGGTGGATTGCATGACCTACGGCCGGCGAAGCGAGTTGCTGAGCCTGGCCCGCGAAAAGATCGCGGCGTCGCCGGACGTCTACGTCGACCACGTGTATGGCGAGCACGAAGTCGGCGGCACGTCGTGGATGTACCTGTCCAGCGTCCCGTTTGAGGATATCAAGTTCCACGCCATGGGGTCGGGGGCCCCACCGATCCTGACCGAGACCGTCCAGCACGCCATCTTTAAGCACTGGGTCCCGCCGATCGTCTGGGCGGGCATTCTGGCCACGGCCATGTGGATGACCCGGCCACGCGAAGACAGCACAACAGAAGACAAGACGGCCGACCCCAGCCGGGCGCATGGGAACGATCACCGTCCCGCCAAATCGTCGCGGCTTGAAGTCGAGTCCGTCGGCGCAGGAGCATCATCATGAGCGCGCACGAACACGAGATTCCGGCGCCGGTGAATCGAACGATGCTCACTCCCGGGGTGATGGTCCTGGCCGGGCTGACACTGATCGGCATATTTTTCGCAGCCGGTCGGTTTATCTTCGGGCTCTCGGCGGTGACCAACCTCGATCAGCAGCATCCCTGGGGACTTTGGATCGCCATCGACGTCGCCACCGGTGTTGCGTTGGCCGCGGGCGGATTCACCACGGCAGCACTGGCACACATTTTTCATCGGGAGCACTACCACGCGATCACACGACCGGCCCTGTTGACGGCGCTGCTCGGATACACCTTCGTGGCCATCGGTCTGCTGGTCGATCTGGGTCGCCCGTACAACATCTGGCACCCGATGTGGCCGACCATGTGGCAGGGGAACTCGGTGTTGTTCGAGGTAGGCATATGTGTCATGTGCTACCTCACGGTTCTGTACATCGAGTTTTTGCCCATTTTCTGCGAGCGTTTCGAAAACGACGGTTCGCATCCGCGACTGGCTCGAATCTGCCGATCACTCAACGCCACCGTGGGTAAGGTGATGGCGGTATTCATCATCGCCGGCGTGGTGCTGTCCTGCCTGCACCAGTCGTCGCTGGGCAACCTGATGGTCATCGCGCCGTACAAGATGCACCCGCTGTGGTACACGCCGCTCCTGCCGCTGCTCTTCCTGCTTTCGGCGTTTGCGGTGGGGTTCCCCATGGTGATCGTCGAGTCGATGTACGCTTCCTGGGCGCTGAAGCTCAAACCGGAAATGAACGTGCTGTCGCCGCTGGCACGGTATATCCCCGTCCTGCTGGGGATCTACCTGGCCGTCAAGCTGTCAGACCTGGCGATCCGCGAGGCGTTCGGATTCCTCGGTGAAGGCTCCGTGCAGAGCACGATGTTTATCGTCGAAATGCTCTTTGGCGTGGTTCTGCCCTTTGTCATGCTCCTTTCGGATCGTGTGCGGCGGAATCCGAAGCTGCTCCTGACCGCGGCGCTCCTCGTCGTACTGGGCGTGGCGATGAATCGAGTGAACGTGTTCCTGACGGCGTACAGCCCGCCGTACGCGGTGAAGGCCTACTTCCCGTCGGTGGGAGAGATTGCGGTAACGGTCGGTCTGATCTCGCTCCTGATGCTCTGCTATCGCGCACTTGTGACCTACTTCCCGGTCATCAGTCAGCCGGCGAAAGCCAAGGCGGTGTGACGTAGATGATGAAACGACGTTGGGCCAATTTTCTTGCCATCACGCCAGTCGCTCTGGGGCTTACGGGCGCTTCGCTGCTGTGGGCGAGTCCCCGCGTGCAGCGCCCGGCTGCGGAAATGACGTCCCGATCGCGTTCAACCGCTTCGGCCACGGTTGCGGAGGACGTGCGCATCGGTGATTGCCGAACCTGCCACACCTGCCCCGCTCCGACTTCCGAGGGTCTCTGCCTGCGGACCTGCACGCGAGACCGCGCGGAGGAATTCGCGGTCGAATTGGCGAAAGCGAAAAAAGGCCCCAGCGTCGTCATTCTCGATGAGCTTGAGAACCGCTATTTGCCCGTTCCCTTCGACCACGCCGGTCACGCGGCCATGTCGGAGATGACGCGGGGTTGCGAGGTCTGTCACCATTACACGCCGGAAGGCGTCGAGCATCCGGCCTGCAAGACCTGTCACGCGGCGGAGCCGGGCGCAGGCGACATCCGCATGCCGGGACTGAAAGGCGCCTATCACCGGCAGTGCATGAGTTGTCACCGTGAGTGGAGCGGGGAGACGGCCTGCGGCGCCTGCCACCAACCCAAGACGGGACCATCGGCCCCTGAGGTCGGGGAGGCCATACCGAGCCCCGGCGACATCATCGGCCGGATGCATCCGCCGATTCCCGAGCCGGAAATGGAGGTCTACGAGACCCGACGCGAGGGACACCCCGATACCAAGGTCGTTTTCCGGCACCGCGAGCACATCCACCAGTACGGGTTTGCCTGCGCGGAGTGCCATAAGGAGGACAACTGCAACCGCTGCCACGAGAACGGAAAACAGCACGTTCAGCAGGTTCGCACGCTCGATGAACATCATCGTCCTTGTGCGGAGTGCCACGACGTCGAATCGCCGCAACGCTGCAATCACTGCCACTTTGCCGAGGGAGAGCCGATGCCGCCGCCGTTCGATCACGCCCGGACGGGCTGGCCGCTCAACCGTTTCCACGCGGGTCGCAACTGCCGGACGTGTCACAAGACGACGCCGTTTACGTCCCGTCCGCGGGAGTGCAACGTGTGCCATGCGGACTGGTCGTCGGAGACGTTTGATCATGCCGTGACGGGACAGATTCTCAACGAGGAGCATGGGTCCTTCGACTGTGAGGACTGCCACGAAGATCGGAAGTTTGACGAGCCTCCGGCATGTACTTCGTGTCATGACGAGGACGAGGGAATTTCGTTCCCCGACAAGCGACCCGGGCCGGTCGCGGTGATTCCGAATACGCCGAAGTAGTTTCGTCGGTGCCGAACCCGGCCTTTGCAAGGAGCACGATCGGGCCATCGCCGGATCAAGGGAGAGTGAATATGTCGGCACGAATGTCCACGCTGATGCTGGGTTTGATGCTTGGCTGGATCGCGCAGTCGACCCCCGCCCAGGAGGTGGCGCCCGTACCCGCAGCGGGTGAGGAAGTCACGGCCGCGCCGGTTTCGGTCGACTACCCCGCAAACCCAACGAGCTGCGCCGATTGTCATGCCGATCGCATCGCCCTGAACGAACCCCTTCCGCCGGCGCAGATGCTCAAGGACTCGACGCACGTCGATCTGGATTGCACTGACTGTCACATGACGATTTCGATGGACGACCTCGACTTCAGCTCGGCAAACCCGCACGGGCCGGATGTACCGGAAGTGGGCACAGAAACCTGTGGTGAATGTCACGATGAAGCGGCGTCGGTGTACAAGATGCACGGCCGGCTGAAGGTCAACACGGACCCGGACATGCCTTCCTGCTGGAGCTGTCACGGCGCCCACGACGTACTCCCCACGACGGACCGCCGCTCGCATGTTCACCCGATTAATCTGCCGGAGACGTGCGAGTCCTGCCACACCGATGTGAACCTGGTCAAGCGGCACGAGTACCTTCGCGAGGAGCCCATCAAGCTGTACGAAAGCAGCGTTCATGGCCAGGCAAGTCGCAAGGGCCTTTACGTATCGGCGACCTGCAACGACTGCCACTCCGCCAAGGATCCTGACGGAAAGCGCACCGCGCACCGCATTCTCGGCGCAGGCAACCCGGAATCGACGATTTACCACTTCAATATTCCGAATACTTGCGGCCAGTGTCATGAATCCGTCACCAAGGACTACCTGGAAGGAATCCACGGCATTCTCGTCACGGAACGGGGCTCGGTCGATTCTCCGGTGTGTACGACGTGTCACGGCGAGCACGGGATCATCTCGCCTAAGGATCCACGTTCGCCGGTGAGTTCGGCGCGCGTGGCCGAGGACACTTGCGCGCCCTGCCACGAATCCGTCGTGCTCAACGAGAAATACGGGATTCCCAGCGGTCGATTGCGGTCGTACATCGACAGCTACCACGGCCTGAAGAGCAAGGCCGGCGACGTGCACGTGGCCAACTGCGCGTCCTGTCACGGCGCGCACCGCATCCTGCCGTCCTCAAATCCGAATTCATCAATCAACGCGGCCAATCTTCAGCACACCTGCGGTGAGTGCCATCCGGGCATCTCCGCAGAACTGGCCAAGACGCCGATCCACTCGACGGCAACCGGGCTCTATGCGGGTTGGCCCGAGTTCTTCCGAAATCTGTATATCGTGCTCATTGTGGGCACGATCGGCGGCATGCTCCTGCACAATGGAGCGGATTGGCTGCGGTTCGTGCGCAACCTGGGGAAACGTCCGTTCGTGCAACGGCTCAGCATGAACGAGGTTATGCAGCACTGGGCGCTGATGATTTCGTTTACCGTGCTGGTGATTTCGGGCTTCTCCCTGCGTTTTTCCGAGGCGGGCTGGGTCAAGCTTCTCTTCGGCTGGACGGGCGGCTTTGAAATCCGCGGCATCGTTCACCGCGTGGCCGCGGTCATTCTGATCCTGACCTCGATCTGGCATCTGTTTTACTTGATCACGCCGCGCGGCTGGCAGTGCGTCAAGGACATCTCCATGCGAATCTACGACCTTCGCCACCTGGGTGAGAACATCCAGTACTTCCTGGGACGGCGATCGCACCCGCCGGGATTCAAGCGTTTCAGCTACATGGAAAAGGCCGAATATTGGGCGCTGGTCTGGGGAACGATCATCATGACCGTCACCGGACTTCTCCTCTGGTTTGATAATTTCTTTGTCCAGTCGCTCGGATTGCCCAAGGGCGTGCTCGACGTCGCCCTAGTCATTCACTATTACGAGGCCTGGCTGGCAACCTTGGCCATCCTGGTGTGGCACATCTACGGCACGATGTTCAGCCCGGCGGCCTACCCGATGAACACGGCGTGGCTTGCCGGGCGGATGCCACGGGACATGTACGCCCACGAGCATCCCGAAGGACCGCGACTGAAGGCACGATTGTTCACCGTGCGCCTGGAGGATGAAGAGGAAGCCGGAAGCGGTAATTACCACGCGCCTGACGCGGAGGAGCGGCTTCGGGGAACGGCGACCGCCCCTGACGGGGAAGACGAAACGGCTTCCGCCTCTACAGGAGAAGGGAATACCAAGGGAGACTCAGGTCGTGGCGGCGGGAGCGGCGGGAGAGAATAGAACAACTGCAGGGTTCGCGGCCCTGCGCGTTTCCGCGCCGCGACCGCATAAGGCCTCGCTTCGCATTTCGGACGATTTCGATCCCGCCGATTCTGCACGCCCGACATCAGAATCGCTGCGCGGCTTCGGACAGCAGGAAGAGCAAAGAGAATACGTAACCCGCCACGATCAGATAGAACACGGTCAGCCAGCCGCTCATCGGAAGTACTCCCGCCTGCTGTCGAAATTGCCATTGGCCGCAAGTCAATCTACTCCGCAGCACCGTCCACGCAAGTCCTTGTTTCGAGTCCGATCACCCCTGCACACGCTCACCCGCCGGATTCGCCCATGCCGTTTTACGCCTCAATCGATAATCCGGTGATTGTCGACCGAGGTGCCATCGTGCAAGATGCCGGTTCGGGGCCACGGGAAACTGTACCGATCTCTTCGAGGAGTGCTGTATGCGGGCCGCTACGGACATGCGAGTTGGACTCATGATGGCTCTGATAAGCGTTTCGGCGGCGCTTGCCCAGCGCGTTGATCAGAGCGACCTGAAGCTCGCCTCGAAGGACGTTCCACCGCGCTGGCTGACCTGGGCGGAGAAGACCGACTTCCAGCAGACGCCGCGTTACGCACACACGATCAGCTATTGCCGCGACTTGGCGGACGCCTCCGACTGGGTGCGCTTCGGTACGTTCGGCGTCAGCCCGGAAGATCGCGAGCTGCCGCTGGTCATCGCCGCGAAGGACGGCGATTTTTCGCCTGATGCCGCACGAAACCACGACAAGCTCGTCGTGCTCATCCAGAACTGCATTCACGCCGGCGAGTGCGCCGGCAAAGACGCCTCACTCATGCTCCTGCGGGATATCGCCGTCACCAGGCAGTTCGAGCACCTGCTCAACCACGTCGTTCTGCTGGTCATCCCGATCTACAACGTGGACGGCCACGAGCGGTTCGGGCCGTACTTGCGCATCAACCAGAACGGCCCAGAACAAATGGGCTGGCGGACAACGTCGCGCAACCTCAATCTCAACCGCGATTTCATGAAGGTCGATGCCGTCGAGACGCGAGCGTGGCTTGCGCTGTGGAACAAGTGGCAGCCGGATTTTCATATCGACACGCACACGACGGACGGGGGCGACTGGCAGTACGACGTGCTCTATGCCATCGACACCCACGACGCGGCCGAGCCGCACATCGTGCGCTGGATCGAGGAATCCTATCGGCCGTTCGTGCTTTCGAAGATGGAAGACGACGGACATCTTTGCCTGCCCTATTTCTGGTTTGTGGATGGCAAGGACCCGATCAAGGGAATTCGCTCGGGAGGATTCGGACCGCGCTTCGCCAACGGATATGTCGCATTGCGCAACCGGCCATCGCTGCTGGTCGAGACGCATATGCTCAAGCGCTACCGCACGCGCGTGATCGGCCAATATGACATCATCCGCCATACGCTGGAGTATCTCAACGAGCACCCGGACACGCTGCGCGAAGCGATCCAGTCGGCCGATAGTACGAAGCCGGGCTCATTGCGCGGTAACGCCGAATCGAAGCTCACCTTGACGGTGAAGTCCACAGATACGTCGGAGCCGATCGACTTCAAGGGAGTCGCCTGGCGGCGCGAGCTGAGTCCGATTTCCGGCGACGTACGAATCGTCTACGACGGCCGGCAGCGCGTGGACCTGAACACCGTCTGGTTCAACAAGACCGAACCGGCAAAGCAAGTCGATCCGCCGCGCGGGTACCTTATTCCGCCGCAATGGACGGAAGTGATTGATGTACTGGAGGCGCACGGACTGAAGGTGGCGCGCCTGGATGAAGGCGCGAAGGTACCGGTGCAGTCCTATCGATTTCATGATGTCGGGTTTCGCGAGCGACCCTACGAAGGCCGACACACGGTGAATTATCGGGCGGAGCAAGTTCAGGAGGAACGCTGGTTTCCGGCCGGTTCCTATTTTGTTTCGCTCGATCAGCGTACCTGGAAAGTGGCCGTGCACCTGCTCGAACCGGACGCACCGGATTCGCTGGTTGCCTGGGGATTCTTCAACGCGGTCTTCGAGCAGAAGGAATACGCGGAAGGCTACGTCCTGGAGCAGCTCGCCTCGAGGATGATGGCCGAAAGCGACGGATTACGTCAGGAGTTCGAGCAGAAGGTCCGTTCGGACAAGGCGTTCGCAGCTGATCCACACGCGCGCCTCTACTGGTTCTACGAGCGCTCGCCGTATTGGGATGAGGCGATGAACGTGTATCCCGTCGGACGGGTCGCCACGGATGTCCAACTGCCCTTGGAACAGGCGCGAGAATCTCGGTAGGTGCCGGGCGACAAGCCGACTCAGGAGTTGCGTTCCACGATCAGATCGCGGTTATCGTCCTCGGTCTTGTTCTTCATGGAGTAATTGTCGTCCTGGCGCTTGTGATTCACGTTCAGTTTCTTCAGGTACAAATCGTGCACGTCTTCCGCATTCAGCCCAACGCACTGCGCCATGCTGATCCAGAAGAACAGCAGATCGATGACTTCCACGCGGGCGTTCTGAAGATCGTGAATGGCGAAGCGCTGACCCTGCTTGGCTTCGCTGCACCAGTGCTTCCAGAAGGTGCAGTCGCGAAGCTCCTCAAGCTCATTGGACGCGGCCATGAGGTAGTCGCTTAACCACTTGCCGGCCAGTGCGGGGTCGAAGCGTTCGTGCAGCGCGGAGGTGTCGTAGCCGATGCGGCGATTCAGCTCGGCCTGTCGTTCAAACAGATCTGCAAGCATGTCTTTGGGCATAACTCGGCTCCGGCCTCAGCGGGCTTGTCGGCTCGCTTGAATGGAAACGCAGTTTAGCAGGAATGGAGTCGATTGAGCAACCGGGGCAAACAGCACCAGGCAGTGAAGGCGTGATGCATCCTCACCGATGCGAAGCACCGGAGTAGGCACACAATTCATGGGGAAATCGAAGGTTCTGGATTCCGGCCCTTGCCGGCTGACGGGTCGGTCGCCTCTTGCCACCCGTCATTCACGAATCGAAAGGAACTACTCCGCCAGCAGCGCCTCCTTCAATTTACGGAGGGCTTCGTTCTCGATCTGGCGGACGCGTTCACGGGTGAGCTTGATCTTTGCGCCGATGTCCTTGAGGGTCATGGGCTCACTGCCGTCCAAGCCGTAGCGCATGCGGAGGATCTTCGATTCGCGGTCATCGAGATCGGCGAGGACCGACACGACCTGTGCGACTTCCGACTCGCTGACCAAGACATCGTCGGGACGCGGCGTCTTGTCGTCCGCAAGCGATTCGGTCAGAGCCTGCCCGTTGGCCCCGTCGACATCCTGGGTGGGCGCCGTGACGGCCTTTACGGCGTTGCGGATGTGCTTGACCTTGGCGACATTCATCTCGAGAATCTCGGCCAGTTCCTCAGTCTGCGGCGGCCGGCCCTCCGTCTCGATGAAATGGTCACGGGCTTCACGGAAGCGCGAGATCATTTCCACCATGTACGCTGGAATGTGTACCGGCTTGTCGCTGTTGATCAGACTCCGCTTGATGGCCTGCTTGATCCACCACGAGGCGTAGGTGCTGAATCGCGTATTCTGGTCGGGGTCGAAGCCCTCGACAGCGCGGATCAGCCCGAGGTTGCCTTCATTGATCAGATCGTTGAGTGGCGCACCGCGCTTGGCATACTTCTTGGCGATATTGACCACGAGGCGCAGGTTGGACTTGACCATGCGCTCGCGCGCGGCCGCGGCATCGCCCTCGATGCCCTCGCGCTCAACCAGACCCACCTCGCCGCGGGCGAAGCGCTCGGCGACGCGCTGCCCGGCGCGCACAATTGTCGCAAGCTCCTTCTCCTCATCAGGAGTCAGGAGCGGCGCTTCGTTAATCTGGCGAAGGTAAACTTGTAAACCAGTGTCGACAGCGATGGTCAGGCCTCCTCAACGCGCGCCCGATAGCGGGCCGCGAATCCCAGTTGCCATCGGCGGGCGCCGCTCTATTGCGCGGATCCCGCCGATGGTCGGCCTGACCCACGCCGTCAGCCGGCGTCGCGATTCGGCTCTTCACTTTCGTCAGCGGGCGCTTCCGCCGGGGCCGGCGTCGGCGCCTCTCCGGCTTCGGGAACCTCCCGCGGGCGAACGAAGTCCATCGGTTGGAGCTGATCGAAGGTCTCTTCACCCGGACCGTGGAGCCCGCCGCGACGCGCCTTGGGGCGCTCGCTGACGGCGTCCGGATCATTCTCCACCGACCACTCCGCCCGCTTCTTGGACAACCCGATCTTCCGCTCGGCTGCATCGACGCGAAGAATCTTCACGAGAATCTTGTCGCCGATCTTCACCTCGCTATGCGGGTCCTCCACCTTATGATCGGCCAATTCACTAACGTGCAGGAGCCCTTCCAGATCTTCCTCCAGCTCCACGAAGACACCGAAATTGGTGATTTTGGTAACGGTCCCTTCGACGATCTGTCCGGGAATGTAGTTCTCGATGACCGCGCGGGCCCACGGATCCTCCTGAAGTTGCTTCAAACCGAGAGCGATGCGCTGCTTCTCCTGATCCACATTCAGGACAACGCAATCGATCACATCGCCTTTCTTGAGGGTTTCCGACGGATGATTGATCTTCTTTGTCCAGCT
Organism: Phycisphaerae bacterium; assembly: GCA_024102815.1. Taxonomy (NCBI): domain Bacteria; kingdom Pseudomonadati; phylum Planctomycetota; class Phycisphaerae; species Phycisphaerae bacterium. Next base: position 56,704 of record JAGFJJ010000005.1, on the reverse strand, counting down.
CATGTCCGATACATGCAGCAGACCGTCGATACCCTCCTCGATCTCCACGAACGCCCCATAATTGGTCAGGTTGCGGACCCGGCCGTTAATGCGCGTGTTCGGCGGATACTTCTCGGCCACGTGATTCCAGGGATTCTCCTGCGTCTGCTTGATGCCCAGCGAGATTTCCTGCTTGTTCTTGTTGACCTCGAGCACGACCACATCGATGGTGTCGCCGACGGCGAGAATCTCCGACGGGTGGTTGATGCGGCGCGTCCAGCTCATCTCGCTGATGTGCACCAGACCCTCGATACCCTCGTCGATTTTCACGAAGGCGCCGTAGTTGGTGATGTTGACGACCTCGCCGCTCAGCTTGGTACCCGCCGGGTAGCGATTTTCCACTTCATCCCACGGATTGGGCTTGAGCTGCTTGAGGCCCAGGGCGATCTTTTCCTTCTCGCGATCGACGTTGAGCACCTTGATCTCGACTTCCTGGTCGATCTTGAGAACCTCCGAGGGATGACCCACGCGGTCCCAGCTCATGTCGGTAATGTGCAGGAGACCGTCGATACCGCCGAGATCAACGAAGGCGCCGAAGTCCGCAATGTTCTTGACCGTACCGGTGCGGACCTGACCGACCTCCAGCGTGGACATCAGTTTCTCTTTGGCGGCAGCGCGCTCCTCATCAATCAGTTTGCGGCGGGAAATGACGATGTTACGCCGCTCGGTATCGATCTTGAGGATCTTGGCCCGAACCTCCCGGCCGATGTACTCGCCAATGTCACCCGGACGACGGATATCCACCTGCGAGGCGGGAAGAAAGGCGAGGTAGCCGATGTCCACGAGCAGGCCGCCCTTGATCTTGCGCACAACGCGGCCGTCGACGATGTCGCCCTCGTTCTTGGAATCGGCGATGCGCTGCCAGTTGATGATCCGATCGGCTTTGCGCTTGGAAAGGACAATATGTCCGCTGTCCGACTCTACGGTCTCCAGCCAGACCTTGACTTCCTCACCGACGCGGGGCTCCTCGTTGTCCTCCCACTCGTTGGAGGGGATCAGGCCCTCGCTCTTGAGGCCGACGTCGACGACGACATCGTCGCCGGCACGGCCCACAATCTTGCCCGTCAGGATCGACCCAGGAGAGAATTCCTCTTCGCGCCGATCAAGAATAGCGGTAACGTGCGACTCTTCGCGGTGCCCCGCAAACAGCGCCTCCAGCTCCGCGTCCAAGCCTTCGCCCTGCTCATCCAGTTCGCTGATTAGGTTGTAATCGACCATGTCCCAGACAACTAAAAAGGAGGTACGTGTCGGTCGAGCGCCCAACGCTGGACATGGAACTGGAATCCGCGGGACCGATAGGACGATCCTTGATTCGCGGTCCGAATACTCCGTCAACTCGACCGTATTCTATGCGCTTCGATCGTATCAAAGCACCGCCGTATCCACCGCATACGCCGATTGACGAATCTGAACTCCGACTTCAGATCCGCCTGTGGCGGCAGCGAGGATTGGACTAGTTTACACTGATGCGATGCCGTCCCGCGCGACGCTGCCGATTGATCAGCTTGCGCCCCTTGGCGGTCCGCATGCGGGCCCGAAAGCCGTGCTTTCGCACCCGGGTGATTCGACTGTTCCTGCGCGGGTAATGCATATGCCTAAACTCCCCACTGACCTACGGTTACGATGGGCGATCCGCTCGCCCGGGGGCCGTTCCAGAGGCGAAAACGAGGCAGTATAATCGCACGGGAAACAATCAACAAGCGGCGGCCGGGGCGCTTGGAACGGGCCGCATTAACGTTAAACGAAGGCTTCAACAGGGAATGCAATACACATGCTCGATTCCGCGCGTGTTCGCGACATTGTCGAAAAGACCCGCCCGATACCGATCGTCCAGACGCTCCGGTTCGAACTGGCCGGGTTTGAGGAGGGCTTCTGCCGCCTCCGGGTGCCCTACGATCAGCGCTACGACGGCATTTTCCGGTCACTCCACGGCGGGCTGCTGATGACCATCGCAGACAGCGCGGCCTGCTTCGCCATCATGACCCAGACCGGCCCGGATGTACCACTGACCACGACGGACATGAACATTCGCTTCCTGGCCCCTTGCCTGACGGATGTGACGGCCGAGGCTCGCGTCATCAAGCTGGGGCGCACGCTCTGCCCGGTTGCCGTGGATCTGTTCGACGCGCAGGGAACGAAGGTCGCCGTCGCCCAGGTGACGTACATCCGACTGGAACGCAGGCCCTCGCATGCCCCGAAGGAGTGACCCACCAACTTGGTCAGGCCGGCTCGCCCCGCGCCAGGCGGGCGGAACGCAGCTGACTTCGGAACAAGTGGCGTTCTTTGATGCGCTGGAGGCGCCGTGCGCGGTAGACCCGAACGGCCCGAAGGGTGAGAAAATAGGCAGGAACGGCCGCGATCGTGCCCGCGACCAGGCAGCCGATCCACAGCTCCAGGCTCAGGTCAGCAAACTGTCGCAGACGCTCAGCCCAGAAGCTCCAATTGAACAGGTGGACCGTATCCGCAGGGGCATCGAGTACTCGCAGTGCTTCCGGCGTGACCTCGCCCGGCTGCTCTCCCAATATCCATCGACCCAACATCAAGCAGCCACCGTAGATCGGGACGATGGTAAACGGGTTGGTGATCCATACGAGCGGAACACCGACAACACGGTTGGCACGCGCCAACGCAGCAAGGGCCAGGGTGACGATCATCTGGATACCGACCAGCGGAAGAAACGCAACCCAAACGCCGATGGCCGCCCCCAGCGCAATGCGGTGCGGCGTGTCGTCGGCGTGCAGCACGTTGTGCACGAAGAATCGGCGAAGTCTGAGTGCGTAGCGGGCCAAGCGAGCTTTACTCCGCAAGATTACCCCAGGATCTTAGTCCTGCCGCTGCCAGAGCGTGCAGGATTCTCCGCCGGCTCTCAACACGACAATCCGGCAATTGATCGGACCCCCTATCGACCTATCGACCAGGAGAGGAATCGGGTTCGGCCGGCGCATGCCCAGGCACTTCCGATGACGTCTTGAGCACACGTCGCAGTGTTTCCACCACGGGCGCAACGAGCAGATCCTCCATGCAGCGGTGCCCGTGACGGCATTGGGAGAGACGTCGAAGATAGCAGGGCGAGCAGGAAACGTCGAGCCGGACAACGGAATCAAGCTGTCCGTAGGGTCCCGTCCGACCGGGGTGCGTTGGTCCGATCAGGCAAACCACGGGGCGGGAAAACGCCACTGCCAGATGTGCGGACGCGGAATCCTGGCAGAGCAGCGCCCGACAGCGATGCAACACGGCGGCCATCTCCAGAACGGACGTCTTACCCGCAAGATTGATCGGCGGACGTCGGCAGGCCCGAGCGACTTCCTTGCAGCGCTGTACCTCGTCGGGTGCTCCCAGCAGCACGGGAGGCACGTCAAGGTCCGGCTCGAGCTGATTGAGCACCTCGGCGAAGCGCTCCGCCCGCCAGCGTTTGGTCTGCCAGCGTGCCCCCGGCGCAACGGCCAGGAAGGACCGCGAAGCACCGATTCCCTTCCGTTCCAGCAGTTGCTCCGCCTTTTGTAAGACCTCTCTCGGCAGTCCCAGATCGAACCGGACCTCGCTGCGGGAGAGTCCCAGGATCGGACACACGCTGAGATTCCGATCCACCGCGTGCGCGTTTTCCGGGGCGTGTGGAATTCGATGGGTATAGAAGACCCACGCGGCCTCCCGGGCTTCGGCGAACCCAATGCGCGTCGGCGCTCCGGAAGCCCAGGCGATGAATCCGCTACGGAATAGGCCCTGCAAGTCGACGATCAGGTCGTAGCGGCGGCGACGTAGACCACGAAGGAAATGGAGGAACTCAAGCGTAATTCGTGGGCTCCAACCCACGCGCGAGAAGCGCTTGCGGTCGAAGACGACCAGCTCATTGATTTGCGGGTGGTGGGCCAGGAGCTCGCCAAACGGAGGAAAAACCATCCAGTCAATTTGCGCGTCCGGAAACCGGCGGCGAAGGGCGTGCAGCACAGGCAGCGCGTGGACAATATCGCCGAGGGAGCTCGGCTTCATCAGCAGGATGCGCTGGAACGACCGCCGGGTGACATCGGCCGGCTGGGACCCGAATACCGCCACGGCCATCTCCCATCATTGATCGGTTCGGATCCAGCGATCGTCCGCCACAAGAATCTCGAAGGGGCGAAAACGCGCTTTGTAGTCCATGGTCCGGCTGCCCGCGACGTGAAAGCCGAGGAAGTAGTACGGCATGTCATTCTCGCGACACCATTCGATCTCGCGAAGGACCGATAATGTTCCGAGGCTTCGCCGGGCGTATTTCGGATCGAAGTACATGTACACGCTGCTCAGCCCCTTGGGCAGACGGTCGGCAATGCTCACCCCGACCAACCGACCACCGATGTAATAGCTGAATTCGCGGGACGCGATCGGCGAGTCGTAGAGAAACTCGATGAACGCGGTGTATTCCGCAGACATCGTGCCGTCGTGCTGAAACGCTAAATAGTCCCGAAACAGGCAATATTTCTCATCCGAGGGAGCCGGATCGTCCACCTCCATCCGCACGTCCGCGTTCGTACGGGCCACCCGGCGCATGGACCGCGACGGGACGAACGTCTCGACAGGGACACGAAGCTGACGGCATTCCCGGCAGCCGCGGCAGCGCGGGCGATACACAACGTGCCCGCTGCGGCGAAAACCGCGGGCGAGGAGGCGTTCGTACAACGCCCCCTCAAGTCGCTCCACGAAATAGGCCTCGTTGCGCGATCGGCGCTGGGGCAGGTATGGGCAAGGAAACTCCTGTCCCACGGCCCTCAGGGCGTCCAGATCGGCGGCGGGGGAACTAATCAAGTCCGAATGGCAGGCGACATCCGTCATGCAGATAGAGATTCTAGGCGCCTAAACCAATGACGGGCAACAGCCATCCGGGGCGAAACCACTCGATCACATGGATAACGAGCGGCGGCAGGAAAATCCCCGGGAGAAGGTCCGCAACCGGTATCCGCTTGATATCCAAGAGCATCAGCGACGTGGCCAGCAGCACGACCCCGCCCACGACCATCATGAGCGACTTGGAGAGCGGATCGAGCGGCTCCGCGACATAGGACGCCAGAATCGCCAGTCCCCCTTGAAAGAACAGTACTGTAAACACGCTGGCGAACACGCCCCAGCCCAGCGACGACGCCAGGGCGATGGAGCAGAAACCGTCGAGCACCGACTTGATATAGAGGTAGTCGGGATTTCCCTCACTTCCATTACGCAGGCAGCCCAGCAAGGTCAGCGGCCCCACGCAAAAGATCACGCTCGCAGTCAGGAAGCCCTCCGCAAAGGTGTGGCCGTCCTGCTTGGAGAAGCGTCCGTGAACCCACCTGCCAAGATACTCGATGCGGTCATGTATGCGCAGGGCGGCGCCGAGCAGTGCGCCCAACAGCAGCGACGTAATCATCACCATTGCCAGACGCGCCCCGTAGGTTCGCCCCGCGCCGACGAGTGGGGCAAATTCGGCCACGGTATCGCTGAAGCGGAGCACGGCCGCGTCAATTCCCAGGGTGATGGTCACCAGACCAAGGGCGTTGAGCACGATCGCACGGTAGCGTTCCGGCAAGCGCGTACCAACGGCGATGCCTGCCAGGCTCCCGACAATAACGGTCGCACTGTTAACGACGGTGCCGTTGAGAATCTGCCACAAACCCATGGCGTACCCGATGACTTCGTGACGGCGGCGAAGGCCGCGTGTTCCCTTCCGGGTCAACCTGTGCCGGTCAAAGGTCTCGCCGAGTGGATTCGCGAGAGCATCGCCGCCAGACGGTGTGAGAGCAAATGTCGGTCCCGCACACTTCGCGACCAGCGCTCCCGCTCCGCGTCCTGGCTGGTAGAACTCTGCCCGAGAGCGGACAACCACTGCGTCCGTGCCGCCACCTCTTCGGCCGAATCCACCATGTTCAGCGCCGGCTCAAGCTCCGCCAGCGCTGGGAATTCGTCGCGGAAAACCCTTGAGGGACGCCGCACCACCACGCCGCGCTTGCCCGCCAAGGCAAGCAAGAGCACCGGAATCAACTCGGCGTCGAGGACGGGAAAAACGATGACGGTGGAGCAGCGTACGAGCTCACCGAATCCGCCGGCCCAGGGGATTGCACCGCGCCACGATGATCGATGTCTTGACTCCAGATCCCAGCGAAGTCCCCAAAGAGCCAATGGAATTCGCGCCCGGAGTAGCAGGTCAGCCGTGGCGCGCGCCACGGCCGCGGGCATCGCTCGCCCCTCGATCCAACTGATGAGGTGGGATTCGAACTCGGGATCGTGGACGGGCACGCCGATGCTTCTCGACGCCGCAGCGAGGATATTGTCTGGCGACGCATCACCAGATTCCATCGCCGTGCGCAGGCAGAGCGATCGGACCGTCTCCCAGAGCTGCACGTGGCTGTGCTGGTTTATGCCCAGCGCGGCGGCACGGTCGTCTGCCACGTCAGCGAGGATCGCGACCAGCGGGCTGCCGGGATGTCCGGCGCCGCCCGTTTCATCGAGGTCGGCGAGCCATGTTTCCGGCAATCCGGGTTCGAGGATCGACACGAACTGCTCGTTCGCCCCGCGCTCAACTAGCTTGACAGCGATACTCGTCGAAGCGGCCAGGAATTGTCTGTCGAGAGTTGGAGGATCGCCGATGTCCTGGCTCGGAACGTTGTTCGTGATGAGCCAACTGATCGAGGACACCGATTCGGGCATAGGCGGTCCGAGCCGGCCGGGAAGAGCGTCAACCGAGAGCACGAGATTCGCGCCGCATCGCTGGGCGGCACCCAATCGGGCGGCGACGTGTACATGTTCCGGTCGGTCGGGAACACAGACGTTATGGACGATGCCCTCTCGGCGCAACCCTTCACCAACGGCGCGGGCCCAGGCGATGGTCGGCGCGGCCGGGCTGGTGCTCACCACGGCGATGCGTGGTTCCGGTTGCGACGCCTCGTCCCGGACATGCCAGCGATTGCGGATGTCCTGAATTGCATCCTGTCGCTTCGCTTGCACCGTGGCGACCGATTGAATGAGCCGGCGCTCCATTTCGCCGAGCAGAACCGTCGACAATTGGGGAACGGCAATGAGACGTCCCGGCGGCTCGTAACCTGGGTTCCGGTCGAGGAATTCGACGAGTGGAGGGAAGGGGTCTTCAAAGGGAAACAGCAGCAGACGGCCGTCGTGGAGAAACGCCGAGAAATCGTGAAGCCGGAGCACCAGATTCGCAGCCCACGCCTGGGTTTCGATCACAAACAGCACGGTAAACAACGGCATGCGGTTGAGAAGAAGTGCGATCTCCCAGCCAGCTAGTACCGTGGGCAGGAGCAGATTGTCGCTGCCGACGGCTACCCCGGAGACCAGGGCCTCCGCACTCACGGACGGCATAGACGAGAAGCCCAACCACGGCCTGTTTCCCGAGCCCGACAGACGGAACGTTGGGCAGCCGTCGCGCCCCATGGCGGCCTCGACGCCGGATGGCGGCTCTGCCACAGCAATGCGCTCAGCGACATCGGCCTGCCGCTCCGACAATGCGGCAAGATTCCTTTGCAGTACTTCCACCTGCGTTGGCAATGGCGCGCTCCGGTCTGCAGAATCCAAGCGCATCATACCGCAGGGTAGGCTATGGTCCACGCATGCGGGGCGTCCTGCGCGGCGCGCCGGACTCGACAGAGATCAGGGAGGCGCGCGGCGATTCGGTTTGTCAGGCAAACGCCATCGCCGCGAGAAAAACGATCCAGAGCGTCCAAGCCAGGGCCCAGGCCACCACCGGCAGGCTTGAGCGCGGTGGGGCATTGCCCACGGGCACTGTCGGATCATCCCAGACAGAATTCGGTTTCGTTTCCTCGGCATGGCCTTCAGCGCCGGCACTGTGTGATATTCTTGTGCTGGGAGCCGAAGAGGACTCCTGATCGGTGTTCATGGCTTTCCTCCGATCACTCGGGAACGTCGATCACGACAGGAATGCGGACGAGCTCGAGACCCGGAATGTTGGTGGTCACTTCCACTTGTGACTCGTGTATACCGGGGGAAAGGCCGCCCGCATATCGGACCGAGAGATAGCGGATATGGCGGTAGTTTCTGCTGGACTCTTCGTCCACCGCCACTTGCACGGCGCGCAGCCCGGCGGTCAGCTTCTTGACTTCGAGGGTTTCCGTCGGCGGAGCCTGAAGTTTCACGCGCCGGACGGTTCCCTTTGGCGTGCCGTCGGCCCGAAGAAGGATGAGCGGTGGATCGATCATCAGACGCGGAGCCACAATCCCGAAGACGGGGACCTGCACGACCGGCTGATCCAGCGACGTGGTCCGGACCGTGAGCATGGCGCCGAACGGTCCGTCGGGCGCGTCCTCGCGAACCTGTGGAACCACATCAAAGTCGATCCCCGGCTTGAGTGGCTTGTTGTCCCGAACCGTCACGTTCAGCATCGGACCGGCCTCCGCGGAGAGAATGCGGAACGGCGTGTCATTGGGTGAGCGGATGGAAAGCGGGGCCAGGCGCGTGCCGTGGACCACGGGCTGGCGAGTGGCGTCAATGACCTTGGGAATCCAAGTAAGATCACCCGTCACTTGTCCGCGAATGACCAGCCAGGTCTCCCGCGGGATCCCGTCCACTTCAAGCTTGATGAGAGCTTTCGAGGTCAGAATCCCCAGCGGCGCATCCGGCGGAACCGAGAAGTACACGCGCGATCCTGTTCGATCGCCCACGGAAAACGGCTCAATCTTGGTGGCAAGCTCCTGCCCTCCCTCGAAGATGATGTCCGTGACCGTCGCCTTCGAGCGACCCTCCACGGGGATGACGTCCAGCGTCTGCACGGCCGTATCACCGCGCTGAAGGACTTTCATATTCAATGCAGTCTGCGGCGAACGATCGTACAGTCTTTCGACCTCGGCCAGGAATTCCAATTTTAGCTCCGGTTCGAGCGGGTCACTGGAATAGATGACAATCGACTTGTCCTGGTTGCCGATTCGGTTGGTCGTGTCGAACTGCGCTTTGAGCTCGTAGGATCCGCCCGGTGGAACGCTGCGCTTCTCTTCCGGGGATTCGAGAACGGTACAGCCGCACCCCGCCACGGCGCGGTGGATGACCAGCTCGGCTTCCCCCCGATTCTCAATGGTCCATTCGAGCGGAACCCGGTCACCTTCAAGGATCGTCCCGAGATCGATCACGCGATTCTGCACGAAAATGCGCGGCGCCGGACCGCCACTTTCAGCAGTAGGCTTGGGTGGCGGGGGCAATTGGGCCGTCGAGGCCGCGGCAAAGGCGGCTGACAATACTGCGGCGGGACCCCAGGATCGAATCTTCAGCGTGTGCGACATCAGCTACCTCGTTGCTGTCCGATCGTCCAATTCGGGAAAGACACACCGAACTCTATTACACGAGAACGATCGAATTACGGCAAGCAGGCCGGAAGCGCCGCGCGGGCGGCGCCCCCGGCCTGGCCTGGAGTTGTGACCATCCTGAAACCCGCACCCGACGCACCTCGCCGGGGTTCTCAGGAGTGCCCTCGCGCAAGGCGCTCGAAGCGCGTCTACAGACCCACGTCAAACCGCAGCGAGTCGATAATCACCTGTCCGTCCTCCGGAGCGATGACCTCGACACATACGCTGAAGTTGCCACCGTTCAGCAGCGTGACGGTGTTGCTCGACAACGTGACGGAACTCGGGTCAACCGAGCTCGGCACACCATTCTCCAACGCCACGAGGAAAGGACCGTACTCGTCGCCGGTCGTGCAGACCGTCTCCACTTCGTCAAACGCACCGACCCAGACACGAACGGAAATTTGCCCGTCCGTGCAGACGTCATCGCACAGTGCGCCGTCGACCCCGGCCAGTGCACATGCCTGCTGACACGTCTCGATTGCCTGCGCCCCGGCCAACCCTTTGGCTGGACCGCCGCCCATCGCATACGTGACCACGGAAGGATCCAACTGCACCGTTCCGCGCGTGATGGTTACCGGGCTCTCCTCCCCCGTGAACTGCGCGGAGCGCTGGACTGGCGTTCCGGCGACCACGTCATACGTGCCCGCCCCGGCATCTGTCAGATTTACGACAACAGGAACGGTCGGCAGCAGGCTGGGACAGCCTGCGGCAAGCACAACCGCCGCACTGGTCATAACACCAAGACCTAGAGAACGGATCATTCGCGTTTTCATCATGGCATTCCTCCCACTTGATTGGCATCCGCCCGCGTCTTGCGGATGCCTGCCTTGGGGGCGATCCGACGCCGCGCCGCGCCCCGCGGGCGAATGCTAGCACACAAACCGCGCATGGCCAATTCCGGCATGTCCGCCGCGTAACCCGGCAATCGGCGGGTTGCCGCGGCATAGACCGCTCCACGGCGGTTCGTTCTCAAACTCGGCCATCAGGGAATGGGAACATCCATGGCGTGCGTACGTCGTCCGTCGTTGATCTCCCGGAGCTCGAGCCGCACCGAGGTTCCGGCGAGGTTCGCCGCGTCATCAAATCGGTAGACGACCGTCTGGGTTTCGCCCGGCATGAGCGAGGTGATTGGCCTGTACTGGCGTTCCTTACCGGGAAGCAAAGCCGAGCCGCGAAAATGAAGTGTCTCCGCCGTGCGGTTGGACACGGCATGACGGACCTGAAGCACGTTGCCCTTGAGGTACGCCATGCCGCGAACATCGATCCCCTCGAGATTCGCGGCCACGGGAATCACGACGTCGAACCGGCGTCCATCATTCAGCGCAATCTCCGCATGGAGCTCGTGGTCTCCCGACAACACATTGTGAGGAATATCGATGCTGAGTTCCTGGGTGAAGGCCAACCTTGGAGGGCAATTGAATTCGAACCGTCCCGGCGTTATTTCCCAATCGTCGGGTGGGATCAGGCGAACCGACCCGGCACGCCCCACCGCATCACTGTTCTGAATGGTCAGAGTTGCCGGCTGCCTGGCCGCTCCGGCTTCGAATCGCCGGCGATCCAGCCCGACGCCGGCATAGAACTCGACGGCACTTCGTTCGGCGTTGAGGACGAACAACGGACTGGCGTAAAGTCGCACAACAGCTTGGCCGTCATCGGCCACGGACAGGGGTCTCGCCCGGCCCCAGAGATCAATCACTTGGTCTGCTCCGGAGATCTGAATCTGCTGATCCCGACCGGACGCAGGTGCCGCCGGATCCCACACGGCCAGCACGGCTTCGTCGCCACGGACGAAGGAAACGCATCTGGCCGTCCCGCCGAGTGTCAGCTCGGGGCCGGGAGCGGCTTCACCGACGGCGGAAACGACCGTGTGCAGAATGACAAATTCTTCCAGCGGTTCGGCGATCGATCCGTGCGGTGTCTCGCGCACCGTCCAGGTCTGCGGAACAATCACGCCCTGACTGCCCGCATGTCGCGCCAGAATCAGGCGACGAGCCCAATCCGCGAGTCGCGGTGCGCGTTGGAACCGCACGGGGGCGATCGGCGGAACGAAGGCCTGCATCAGTTTTTCTTCCCGACCGGCTTCGGTAACCAGTTTCTTGAGAAGGTCACTCGACAGGGTGGTCCCCAGATTGATGGAAAGTTGCTCCACGGGCCAAGGTTCAGTGGGCAGTTCCACTCCTGCGGAGATCGGAAGGACCAGGCGGGGAACCGTCAAGAACTCGCGCATGAACCTGCGCAGGTGGGTCAGGGATTTCAGGATCTGCTGGCGCGAGGCTCGCGGCGCCGGACCATCGCTGCCCAGTTGCCAGTCACGGAAGCTCCCGGCGATCGGTGCCGCTTGTGCGGCCAGGTGGTCCTGCCAGATTGAAGTGGGGGATCCGAGCAATTCGTAGAGGGTAGCGCCTGCGGATCGGGAATCGTACAAGACGCCGGTCAGGGCGAAGCCCTCGCGTTCGAGTGTATGTACAAGGCGATTCGATCCATTTCCGGAAGTCGTCTTGGCAGAAGGGTCCGTCACCCCGGACCAGACAGGAAGCTTCACTGATCGGGCGCCCTGCTCGCGAAGCAGGTCCAGTTCCGTGTCAGCATCCGCTCGTTGCGCGGGATCGATGGCGATCCCAAAAGCGCGGGCACCCCCCGGGCTCGAAAGTGACTCGCTCAGACATGCGAAGCGCAAGTCGCGGGTGATGATCGACCGCCCCTGCGAGCGAACATCGAGCCGGGCGTGGTAGATCCCGGGAGGGAGAAAATCCATGGGGAGTCCCTGCGGGCGGGACCCGCTTTCGAAGGTAGTCTCGATCGAGCGGCGCTCGACAAGGGCCCCATCTGCGTTGGTGATGGTTAGTTCGTTCTCCAATCCGCTCTGCACTTCATCCGCAACGAGTACCTGCAACTCCTGCGAATTGCCTTGCTGGAGCACGTTGCTTCGCGCAGACGTAGAGAGTTCCACGCGGGGCATGGCGTACACGGAAAGATCATCGAACCACGCACCGCCGTTGATGTCGCGAAGTGGGAGGTGGTTCGGATCGGGCTCAACTGGCCGCCAGACATCCTCTTGCAACACCCAAGCCACCAGGCCCACGGAGAATGCATCCCTCGGGGCGGAGGGAAGGGTCAGGGCGACGCGCGTCCAGTCGTTTGCGGCCCGGGTTCCCTCCATGTCCGGCAGGTATGCTGTACGGACCAATGTGTCGTAAAGCGGCTCGCCGTCTTCGTTCAGATAGACCGCAGCCAGGCAGGCACGCGCATGGCGGAGATGATCGGGTCGGACATATCCGACAATACGATAGTCGGTGTTGGCCCGGACGCGCGTATCCGGTCCACGGTAGACAAACGCCACCGATCGTCCTTCGGACACCAGGTGGAAGGAAGGCGGGGCATCGTGCCCCACCGCACTATCGAAAACGCCCTTCGCGTAGTGCGGGAAGCCCGGCATCTGAAGCGGTTCCCAGAACTTCGGGATTTCCTCCAGGTTGCCGGCCTCGCTCTCGTCAAAGTCGAAGACATGGATGATGCGATGCCCGTGTTCCGCGTCGTCAACGATCCGCCGGGACGCGTGCCCGCTTTCGTCCGCCGCGGTCGCCCCAGTCCATCCGGACAGAACGAAGGCTGCTGCCAGCATTGGAAACGGGCCCGGCACGAAGTGCCTCGGTGCGGGTCGCAGGGTTTTCGAAGAGCGGAACATGCGGGCTCCGGTGCGAGTTGGCTTCAGGAACACGGCCTGACAGCCCTCTATCGTTAGGTATCGGACGCACAGCCGCGTGACTTAGACCCACCGGGGACTCCACCGACGCGCCCGCCGGGAAGCGCGTCCGGGAATTGCCCGCTCCACGAACCGGCTCTACCATTTGTACGCATGCCCACTCTTGTTGACACACGCCGTTTTCTGAGTGATTTCGACTCCACGCGTACCGGGAATGTCCTCACCGACGTGTTGGTCATTGGCAGTGGTGTGGCCGGTGCGAGGGCGGCGATCGAGGCCTCGGCCTACGGTTCCGTAATCCTCCTGACGAAAGGTCGGTTTGAGGACTCCGCCACGGCTTGGGCGCAGGGCGGAATCGCCGCAGCCGTCGGCGCGGGCGATTCACCCGCCCGCCACCTCGAGGACACCCTTCGCGTCGGTTGCGGACTTAGTGACCGCCGCGCGGTGGAGATCCTTGTCGAGGAAGGACCTCGGCGCGTCGAGGAACTGCTGTCCTGGGGTTTCCCGGTGGATCGCGCCGATGGAACGTATGAACTCGGTCGCGAAGGAGGGCATTCGCTCAACCGTGTGGTTCATGCCAGCGGCGATCGCACGGGTTGGGAGCTCGCCCGCACGCTGCACGAACACCTCCGCCGCACTGAGCACGTCCGCCTTTTCGAGCAGTGCTATGTCATCGATCTGCTGACCATCGAAGGCCGTTGCGTCGGAGCGGTGACGTTTCACCAGAAGTACGGCCACCAGCTCATCTGGGCTGGCCAGACCATCCTGGCCTCCGGCGGGTGCGGGCAACTCTGGCGTGAGACAACGAATCCGCCTTCCTCCACCGGCGACGGACTGGCCGCTGCGTTCCGAGCCGGTGCGACGTTGCGCGACATGGAGCTGATGCAGTTCCACCCGACAACGCTCTATGTGGCCGGTGCGGCGCGGGCCTTGATTTCCGAGGCGGTGCGGGGCGAAGGTGCCCAAATGGTCGACCGCGGAGGCCATCGCTTTATGACGGCGTACCACCCCGACGCGGAACTCGCTCCACGCGACGTCGTGAGCCGCGCGATCCACCAGCGCCTGCTGGATACCGGCTCAAACTGCGTCTACCTTGATGTACGCCAAGTCCGGGACTTCACCCATCGCTTCCCGCAGATCACGCGGCTTTGTGCCGACTTTCAGATCGATGTAACGAATGACCTGATTCCCGTTCGACCCAGCGCCCACTACATGATCGGCGGCGTGCTTGTCGACCTCGACGGACGGACTTCGCTCCCGGGGCTGTACTGCTGCGGTGAATCCGCCAGTACGGGCATTCACGGCGCCAACCGCATGGCCAGCAACTCCCTGCTCGAAGGACTGGTTTTCGGACGACGCGCAGGTGAAAAAGCGGGGAAAAGCCTTGCCGGTGTTGCCAACGGGGCGGCCGTCAAGCGCGTTTCCAGCCGCAACCAGCGCTCCACGCGCACGCCGCTCGACTTGGGCGATATCACCAATTCACTGCGAAGCGTCATGTGGCGAAACGTGGGAATCATCCGCCGCCGCGACCGCCTCGTGGAAACGGCCGAGATCCTCGACTTCTGGGCCCACTACACGCTGGACAAGACCTTCGACGAGGTAAGCGGATGGGAAACGCAGAACCGCCTGACCGTTGCGCGTCTGATTGCGGCCGGAGCCTTGGAACGCGAAGAGTCCATCGGCGTGCATTACCGTGAAGACGCCCCCGACGTCGCGGCGAAGCCCTGCCACATTCTCGTCACGCGAAACGACGAGGGCACGAAACCGACTCGCGCTTGATTTTCCATGCGAGGAAACCAGCGTCCGTTCAGCAGCGCGTCGCCGCGATCAGCAGGTTGTTGGACTGCCGCGCGTCGAACGGCTCGGGATCGTAGCTTCCCCACGCCCCGTCGATCCGCATGCCCGCACGGGCACAGTCCTCGCGCAGGTGTTCCAGTTCGAGCGGGTAAACGCGCCCCTGCCGAGACTGCATCTGCCAGCGGCCGGCGTCCTGCCACAGCGTGGTGTTGACCACGATGACGGCTTCCGGTTCGAAATGAAAGTTACGCACGGAGATGTAAGTCACGCCGTCCAGCGTCGCCACGCGCGGACCCCGCACGCAGGGATGCTCGTCACGCATCAGCGGGAAGTTCAAGATCTGCACGAACAATCGGCCGCCGACACGGAGACACTTGGAGAATTGCTCGACGGCTTCAACACACGCTCCTCGCGTTCCCGCGGCTGAGAGACTGTTGCCCACGCAGATGATCCCGTCGAACCCCCCGCCACAGCGTTCAGACAATTCGGCGTAAGTGCTTTCGCGCCAGGTAACCCTCTCACCGTTTGCTTCCGCATGCTTGCGGGCTTCCTCGAGCATCGCCGGGCTGGCGTCCGCACCGGTGACGCGGTATCCGGCGCCGGCGAGCGCCACGGCATGGCGGCCGGTCCCGCATCCGGCGTCGAGCACGCCCCCCAGCCCCGGAGGTCCGAGGATGTCGCTCAGTAACGGCATCTCCCGGTCGAGCCGCGCCTTCCAGTTGATCGAACGGTCGTAGGCCTCCGCATGGCGAAACAGGTCCTGAGGTGCCGCGTGCGTCATGTTTGATATTCTCCTGCGCCGAAGAGCGTCCGGAACCGTGACGGCATTCATCATCCCGGCGAAGGCCGGAATTCAGGCCCGAATGTGCAATATGGGCCACGGGGTACGTGCCCGTGACGGCGAAGCGGCTCCCGAATTCGTCTGCCACCCACCCGGCATCTCGTTCGCATGCCGAACGGCTTCCAGTATAATCGCATTCGTTTGTTGCGGCGCGGCGGTCATTCAAATTCGCCGCGAGACAGAGACGCGCATCGGCGCGGCGGCGCCGGCCTGACGCTCCGCGCCCCGGTTTCCATCAGGCGCTGGAGGGTATCGCGTGGTCACCATCGGCATGAACTACAAAGTCCGCCCCGGCAAGGAAGCCGTCTTCGAGGAGGCCTTCCGCAAGGTCGTGCACGCCATGCGCAACATGGAAGGCCACACGGAGTCGCTCATGTTCCGCCAGGTGGACGATCCCTTCCACTACCTCATCATGTCGCAGTGGTCGAAGAAGGAGGCCTTCGACGCCTTTGTCGGCTCGGAGACGTTCCGCAACGTCGCCAACTGGGGGAAAGAGGAAATTCTCTCCGCCCGGCCGAAGCATGAGGTGTATCAGAGCTGATCAATTATGACCAATCTCGAATTGAAGCTGGCAACGATCGTTTTGCTCTTGGCTTCGGGATGTGTCAACCGCTCCATTACGATTCTCGAGTCGGAGGAAGGGCAACACGGACCTCCGCGCGATTCGCCGGTCGTCTCAGCCGGGAATTGGGATGTTCCTCCCCAAGAACTCCGATTCCTCGATGCGCGTCCGGCTGACTGCGCCGGATGCTACGCGGACACAAGCTACCCAACACAACTCAGGCTGGACATCGGAGGTTTCGCTACCGCTTGCCAATGGGACCGCCGCGTCCGCGACTGGCAATGTGCATCGGGAACCTGGAATCTCGCAGAAGGAGGCGTAGTACGACTGATACTGTCGGAATCTCCGGACTGGGCCCGAAAGAGTGGACTGCTGGAACCGCTTTATGCCCATTTCTACTACGCGGCCCTCGTTCTTTCGAACTCGAGAATTGGGTTCAGTTTCACACCAAGTTGTGAAAGGCCCGTTCCTTCCGGGCACTGTGGAATGGAGGTTCTGCACCCAGTTGCCGAGTAAGTCCACAGATTGCGAACCTGAAATCCAACCCGGCGAAAGCACCTGACCAGGGAGAAGGAACCAAGACCTCGAATTCATGACCATCCGCCGTACGGTTCCACAGGACCGCGACATCCTCTTCGACATCTGGCTGCGCTCCGTGCGGGCCACGCACGACTTCGTCTCCGAGGAGCACATCCAGTCGTTCATTCCCAAGGTTCGCGAGCACCTTCTCTCCACAGAGCACGAATTCTGGGTGCTGTGCGATGATGAAGGCACAATCATGGGCTTCATGGGCATTTCCGGTAGCAACATCGACACGCTCTTCCTCGCACCGGAGCACTTCCGCCGCGGCGGCGGCCGGGCGCTGCTCGAGCACGCAATGTCAATCTGCGGATCGCAGCTCACTCTCGACGTCAACGAGCAGAACGTGGGCGCGCGGCGGTTCTACGAGGCCTGCGGGTTCGTTGTCGAACGCCGCTCGGAACTCGACGGCAACGGCCTGCCCTATCCGCTGCTGCACATGCGGCTGACGGGCGGCGATCGGCCCGAGCGAGCCGCAGGCTTTTAGCCTGGGCGGAGGTTCGCAATGAGTACGATAACGAACAGGAGGCTTGGCAGCGTGACCGGGCGAAGGTCCTTTGGAAAATGTCGGGTTCCCATGATTCGAAGATGGGGAAGCCACAGGATTATGGATCGAGGCGAAATCCTGCGTTGGTCCGGCTCGATCGGGATCTTCTATTTGCTGGTGCCCGCTTACCTGGTCACCTCCGATGCGGTGATTGCACGAGTAGCGGGCTTCGACGCCGTGGGCTGGAGCGGCGTCATGGCAGTCTCGTGCTACCTGCTGTTCGCCTCCCTTGGACTCTTGCTTATTACCACGAGTATCCGCGCACAAGTCACTCGCGGACGCGGACACCCGTTCGACATGACCGGACGCGAGTCCTTCTCACGCCCGACGCAGACATTGCTGACGGGCGGGGTCTATGCCCTGTGTCGGAATCCGATGGGGCTCGGCGACGTGTTTCTCTATATGGCCATCACCGGACTTGCCGGGGCTTTCTGGTCCATGTACTTGCAGGTTCCGGCGTACGCCGCCGTGGTCGTGCTGAATCACCTCGTGAACGAACGCCCTGCTCTGTTGCGGCGGTTTCCAAGCGAATTCCCGCCGTATGAGAGGGTGACGCCACTGCTCATCCCGACTCCGGCCAGCGTTCGTCGGGCCCTGGCGCGGGCCTCGAAGGCATCAAGCGATTAGGCCTGGCACCGCCCGCCTTCGTCGCCATCCTCCGCGCGTCGCGCAACGACTCAGCGAGTCCGCCACTATAATTCTCCCGGCGGGAAACTCAGGACGACTTTCTCATTGTTCGTCCCGTACAGCTTCACCAGCCAGCGGCGGACGAATCCGAGA
This sequence comes from Phycisphaerae bacterium, assembly GCA_024102815.1. Taxonomy (NCBI): domain Bacteria; kingdom Pseudomonadati; phylum Planctomycetota; class Phycisphaerae; species Phycisphaerae bacterium. The sequence goes on along the minus strand of JAGFJJ010000005.1, from coordinate 38,545 downwards.
TTCGCCCGCCAATTGGCGATCGCCCCCCGCAGGCGAGCAACACCCTCACCATCCATCCCCGTTGATTCCAAAGCGTCTTCACATCCGCTCACGTTGCCGGACAGTAGCAGGGCCGTGGCGAAGTTGATCTTGGCCGAAGGCAGGGCCTCGGGCCGGATGTCCAGACCGCCGTTGTGAAGCACCATTCCGCGGTACAGCTCCAAGGCCCTGGCCGATTCGCCCAGGCGCATCCAGCACACGCCCAGGGCGTTCTGAAGCTGCGGCGTGCGCGATGACAGGCGCATCAGGACATGCCGCGCCTCGTCCACCCGACCGGACTCGATCATCTCCCGGACTTGCGTCCACGTTCTATCGAAACCGTTCCCATTCGTATTCGTGTTCATCTGACTGACTCCCATGATCCATGAACGTGCACCTGGATTCCCCGGACGCACGTCAACCTCTCTTGCGCAATCGCGACCGCACATGCACCTCCCGCAAGCTGCGAGGGCGCGTACCCAAGGAATGAATTCCAGTTTGGGAAAAGGGGTCGGCTATACGGTCAGCAGACAGTGCTGGGCTTGAAGGCTCGTGACGCCGGCGAAAGGAAACTCGCCAGTTCGCCCGGCAGCCAAAGCGGGAATCGCGAGGTTCGATTGGAGATAGCGGCCGCCGGGAACGCCAACTTCGGAATCGGCGAACTTCGGCTTGCGGAACTCGATGCGGCCGGGGCAGCCACCCGGGCGCGGATCAACGGCGGCCATATCCGGTGGATCGGTGGGAACAGAGAGAGCTTGCGGGGCCCCTCGGCTGCTCCGGGCTGCGATGTCCGGCGAGGGCAACGAAGCGCCCTCGACCGCCAGCAGCAATGACAGCGCGCAGCACCTGAGAAACGTGACGGACAGCTTCATGGTTTGCCTTCGGGAAAACTCCGCTGATTATATTCTTCCGGATATGCGTCCGACAGGCCGCCGCAAGTCCGGTGCGACAAATGCGGTTGGTTCCCAACAGTCCGTATCAACATCGGGCGCTCGGTCTCTTCCGCCGTCCTGCCCCGAAATCGGAGTGAGGTTGTCGTCCAAACCCCGCCCTCGATCGTCATCCAGGTATATGCCCAGGGCGTCCGGCGAGTAGAAACGAAAAGCAATAGTTCCAAGTTGCGAGGAGGCATCCACGTGAACGATACGCGATGGTTGAGCATGACCCTGATTCCCGCCCTGGCGGCGACATTTCTCGTCGGCTGTCCGCGGCGGAAGGAGAAGATTCAGGTCGCCCGGGACGGGACCGTCAACATCGAATTGGAAATGCGCGGCCAGCCTGACCAATTTGATGCGTACCCGTCGGAAGCGACCGGTTGGGGCGTGGAGCACCGCGTCGAAGTGGACGACAACAAGAAGGAACTCGTCGTAACGGGCGTGCAGGTATTCCCTCCTGACACGCCGCTTCCGGACCGGCTCGCCCCGGCCGACGATCCGGATGCCGATCTTCAATTGAACTTCCCGACGACTTTGACAATCCGCGAGGAGGGCCCGACGACGCGCTTCGCGTTTCACCGCACGTACGTACCGAGGCGCTGGGCGTACGTGGAATACTGGAAGGACGAGTTTATCACGGATGACGTGCGAGAGAAGGCTGAAAAACCGGCGGATGAGCTCACCAGCGATGAGCGGCAGGAACTCGTCCACTCTTTCGGCGCCGTCGAGGCGTTCAAGCAGCTCGAATTCGCAAAGGAGGCACTGGCTTCGATGAGTCCACCGCCGCCGCCGGAGGTGGGGCTGCGCGCCCGCCGGGCGACGCTGGCCTTCTACGAAAGTCTGGGCGACGACCTCAATGGCATGATCAGCCGCTGTGAGGCGCTTCCCGACGATGCCCGGGACGCATGCCTCGTGCAGGAGACCGACCGATTGCTGGGCTTGGGGCACAGCGCCTTCGTCGGCTCACTACGTGACGAAAGCGGCTTCGGACCCATGGCCGTGCTTGAATTCCAGAACGCCTACGACCGGGCGACGCGCTACTACGACTACACGAATCGCACTGGTGAGAACCTCTTCGAAATCGAGATCACCATGCCGGGCACCGAAGTCGCCAGCAATGCCGATCGCGCCGAGTGTGACGCCGACTTAGGCACCTGCACTGGACACTGGGACTTCAACGGCAAGGCATTCCGCGATCGCCTGTTCGAGGTGACCATGATCACATGGCTGCCCAGAGACTTCGCCGCCGCGAAACCCGACGAGTCTGACGTCGAGGAGAACGGTCCAAAATCGAGGCAGGAGACGACCACCGATGCCGGCCGGTAAGCAGCCCCCTGCTGCAACGGTCTACGCCGATCACGCCCGCGAAGTCTATCGCTGGGCGTATCGGCTACTGGGCCGGCACCACGATGCCCTTGACGTGGTCCAGGAGGTCTTTGTCAGATGGGCGGCCCAATGTGCTGCGGCGCCGCCCGATCACCCTCGCGGATGGCTGCGGCGCGTCGCCATCAATCGAGCGATCGACATGATCAAGACCCGCAGAAACATCTGTGCAAGTGAGATCACCGATGTGATCCCGACTCCGGAAGGTCGGCATGACGCCGAGAGAATGGATCACGGCCTTCTTCGTGCCGATGTCGCCGACGCGCTGCAGGATCTGACCGATGCGCAGCGCGGCGTACTCGTGGCCAGGGTCTACGATGGACTGACCTTCGAGCAGATCGCTGCGGAACTCGGGGTGTCCGTCTCAACCATCAAAACGCATTATGTACGCGCCCTCCAGGCAGTTGGACGATCGCTAATGGGACGCTGGGAGCATCACCATGAACCGTGACTGCGAATACTTCGTCGAGCGCATGGCCGACGCTCTGGGCAGCGGGACGCCAGCAACGCCGGATCCCGAACTCGCAATGCATCTGCAGACCTGTGCCGACTGCCGAAAGACCTGGGATGAGGCCCTGCACGGATTACGATTGCTGCGCGAGCTTCCGGAACCGGTGGGTTTGGAGATTCGTGCCGAGGAAGACCGAGTGTTCATTTTCCGATCCAGCTCGGCCGCCGCGCCCGGAACGCGTTACGGATCGATCCTGCGGTACGCCGCCGCCATCCTGCTCGCGTTTCTTGCGGGATTCGCGGCCCGGTCGTGGCTGCCGGGCTCGCTCTCAGAAGCCGGCAACCGGTCGGCCCCGCAACTCGTGAGGGACGATCAACCTCGTGCGGCACCCGTTTCCGTCGAAACCGCCCTGGTCCGTGCCCACCAGCGTAACCCCGGCAGTTCGGACCTGGCCAAGCTGCTGATCGCGGTTTCGCCTTCCCGGCGGTAAGCGCAAGACCCCACCCTGGCACGAAACGTGCAAAGCGGCTATACGGTCGATCGGGACCGGCCCGGGGAAGGTCTCTGCGCATAACACCAACGGGAAAGGACCGCACACGTGTTTTCATCTGCCAAGGAAGCACTGGCCTACATCGCCGAGCACGAGGTGGCCATGGTCGATCTCAAGATCACCGGCCTCGCCGGACAGTGGCTCCACGTCACCATTCCGGGTTCAAATTTCAAGCAGCACCACTTCGAGGAAGGCGTGGGCTACGACGGCTCATCGGGATCGGGCTTCGGCCGGGTGGAAGACGGCGACGTGGCGGCCATGCCGGAACCCTCCACCGGCTTTATGGACCCCTTCTGCGAGCACCCCACGCTCAGCTTCTTCTGCGACACCGTCCGCGCGGACACCAAGGAACCGCTATCTTCCGATCCCCGCAACATCGCCAAGAGGGCCGTGGCGTGGATGCGCTCCACGGGCATCGCCGACGAGGCCTTGATGGGCCCGGAATTCGAGTTCCACGTGTTTGACAACGTCGAGGTCATTAACGAGCCCTACGAGGCGGCGTTCAACGTCCGCTCGGGCGAAGTCCACAGCGACGGCGCGACGGCCGCCATTCCGCTGAAGCGCGGCTACCTGCGCATCCCGCCCGGCGACCAGCTCCATGACCTGCGGAGCGAGATCGCGCTCACCCTCGAACAGCTCGGCATCGCCGTTCGCTACCATCACCACGAGGTCGGCGCGCCCGGCCAGTGCGAGATCGAAGTCGATTTGGACGAAATGGTCCGCGTCGCCGATCGCACGCAGCTCATCAAGTACGTGGTCAAGAACGTCGCTCACCGTCACGGCCGTCTGGCGACGTTCATGCCCAAGCCCGTGTACGGCGAAGCCGGCAACGGCATGCACGTCCACCAGCGGCTGCGTAAGAACAACAAACCGCTGTTCTACGACGAGAAGAACCGCAACTACGCCCGCCTGAGCGATCTCGCCTTGAGTTACGTGGGCGGGATCCTTTCCCACGGGGCGGCGCTGACCGGACTGGCCAACCCCTCGACCAACTCCTTCAAGCGTCTCGTCGAGGGCTACGAGGCTCCGGTCAACCTGTTCTTCTCCCTGGCGAACCGCTCGGCGGCCATCCGCATCCCGCGCTATGCTGTCAGCCCGGAGGACAAGCGTATCGAGTATCGCCCGCCGGACTTCACCGGCAACATCTACCTCACGCTCTCGGCCATGCTGATGGCCGGGCTCGACGGCATCCGCAACAAGATAGACCCCGCCGCACACCGCTTCGGCCCGTACGACGTGGACATCGCCAAACAGGACGACGAATTCAAGAAGCAGATCACCCCCCTGCCGCGCTCACTGCACGATGCGCTGCTGGCCCTTGACGCCGACCGGTCCTTCCTTCTCGAAGGCGAAGTGTTCAGCGCCGCCCTGCTGGACACGTGGATCGCGGGCAAACGAAGCAACGAGTCTGCGGCCGTCGCCGCCCGCCCGCACCCGTACGAGTTTCATTTGTATTTGGACACCTGACGTGCGTCCGCAGGAGCACGTCGCGTCGCAAGAAGCGGATGAAAAGCGGACCGGCAGGACCGGTGCCCAGCCGATCAAATGGTTGATAGTGCCCAACCGGGGACCCGAGTCATTTGCTTTTGGTTTGCTACTGATTCTCATATTCTGGCTGCCCGCGGCACTCCTGCTGGGTTTCGGGACTGGAATCCTCTTCGTCGTGGTTTTGGCTCTCACCTCGCTGGCTTGCGTCTATTCGATGTTGCCGCGCCTGAGCAGCGCGAGGCGGCGCCGCATTGGTCATCGACGGCTGAGGGAACGACGCCTCGATGAACTCGTGGCGCGTAAGGAAGTGGCGCAGCGTCTCCCCCATCGCGTGCTTGAATGTCGCCTGTTATCTGCAAAACTCAGCGACAGTCAGTTCGCGGCGCTCTTACGCCGCCTTCCAGTTGGCGCCGTAATTGTCATTCACGATCGAGGCATCCCGTCCGTCGCCGTACCACCCGTGACCGAAACCTTCTTCGAACCCGTGCGTGTCGATGCCCCCACGCCGGAAGTTCGGGGTCTTGCCAACGAACTCCTTGAGTGCGAGCGGGAGACGGCAGCGGATTTCGAACCCTCCAGATGGAGAATCACTTGGCGAGGCCTTGGGCTGGTGTTCCGTTCCATCCTCGTGGGCGTTGGATGCATCCTTGTTGTGCAGATCATGTTCGGACGGTTCCTCAGGGGGCCTTGGTATTTTGATGTCAGTGCGTTCATCGGCGTCCTCCTGGCGGGTAGTGCTCGTTTGCTCTTGCCGCACCGCCGGGAGCACTTCGTCATTCCCGGCGGTATTGTTGTGCGTGGATACCACGTGTGGAGCCGCCGCCAGCGGATTCATCCCGTATTCGCACATGCGGCGCGTCTCGTGATCGACCTTCGTAAAGAACGCGCGTGGGTCGACGACGGCGAGAAATTGCACCAGTTCCGCTGCGACCCCCGCTGCGCCTGGGCCCTGCTCGCCGCGTGGATCAGCCGCGCCCGCCGACCGGGGCTGGATGAACTCCGCGCCTTCTTCGGACCGGATGCGGCCATTCTGGAACCATCCACGGACAGCGGATAATCTGTCGCCATTCGACTCAATGCTGCTAATCAGAGGCGCCGATGCGTGAGGGCTGAACGGTAGTGGGAGCATCACATTCTTCATCAGGGGATTTGCAGCGACCGCGCATCTACTGGCTGAACGTACCCGCGCCGTCCATGGGGCTGCCGATGCTGTTTGTTCTGGCGTGCGGCACAATCGTTTGTTGGACAATCGCCGTCATCGTCATCATATTCCTCACGAACGCGATCTGGCCGGACTTGGAACCCAGCAGCTATTTTCTGGTGTGCATGTGCATACTGGCCTTGATTGGACCGGTAGCGTGGTTTTGGACAGTTCTGCGAGCGCGACAGGCTCTGGCGCGAAGGCGGTCCCAGCTCAGACTCCGCCGGCTGCACACTTTGCTGGAGAGTGGCAGCCCCCGGTTTCTTCATCGTCGCATTGAGTTGCGCCTTCGCGGAGATGAACCGCGCAACAGAAAGCGCGAACGCATTCTGCGGAACATGCCCCACGGAACTGTCGTTGTCATCTACGACCGCAGATCGCGTCCCGATGTCCGACCCCAGCCGACATCGTTCTTCTTCGAGCCCACATCACTCCTGCTGCAAAATGAGGACGCCATGCGGCTTGCGGAACTTATGCGAGAGCGGCAGGCCCCTGACAACGCCAATGCTTCAACGGCTTTCCGAGCCTCGGACGCTTTTCGGAGGTGGATGGCGTCCCGCAATGATCTCACCGTCCGTCTACTTGCGGCGATCGCGCTCTGGTCATTCTGTTTGGTTTGGTTCGCTAGGGCAGCCGGCGGACTCGGCGTGCTCGCTGCCGGAACCCTGATTGGCGTGCTGCTACTCATACCCTTCAGCCGCATCAGATATGCCTTCGCCGTCCCTGGAGGTGTGGCCGTTCGCGACCGGCGATTGTGGTCTCAGAAGTCTCGCTTGCACATCTTCACGGCAGACTCTTCCCAGCTCTACGTGGACCTGCGCACCGGGACGGTGGTTCCCGCTCGCGATGGCTCCACGATGCCATTCCGCTGCGACCCCCGCTGCGCCTGGGTCCTGCTCGCCGCGTGGATCAGCCGCGCCCGCCGACCGGGGATCGAAGAACTGCGGGTGTTTTTCGGGCCGGATGCGGAGTTGAAGGCAACAGGCAACGGGCAACAGGCAACAACCAAGTAGACGCGGCCTGCCTCCGTCGGGAATGCGATCATCCAATCCAGTTGACGGTGCAGACCGGCCCCCGGTTCGATAGAATGCCCCGCACGCCCGCGCTGGTCGCTCCAGTGACGGCGCGCCTGGGGCGCGGGTAGGCCTTCGAGGACCGCCCGTCGGACCTGTTCAGTGGACCATGGCAAGACGACCCCGCAACACGCTCCGGCTCGGCGTCACCGTCGTGGTGATGTTCGTCCTGCTCGTCGCCTGCCTGCTGTTTATCGCCGGCAGCGACCTGTTCCGCCCCACCCGGAAGGAACTGATCGTCCGCTTCGCACCGGGCACGACCCTGCCCGAACTCGGCCGGGGTTCGTTCGTTACCTATCTTGGGCAGAAGATCGGAGCCGTTAGCGAGACGCGATTCGTGGAAATGCCCGACGCGGGAGACCCCGTGGCGGTCCCCGCCCAGATGCTGGAAGTCCGCGCCGGCGTCCCGGCCGATCTCGACCTGCGCGTCGATGCGGAGGTCTTCGCGACTGGCCCGCCCCTGGGCGGCAAGGGCATGCTCGAGATCATCTCACGCGGCGATTCGCCAACGCGACTCGACCCCGGTACGCCGCTGCTGGGCCGGGCGCGAAGCCTCGACGCCGTGCTCGACCGCGTACAGAAGGAACTGGACTCGGCCAATCCCGAAGGGCTCGTCGCCATCATCAAGGCTCAGGTGAAGGCGGCCGACATCGCCACGCTGGTGGAGAAGACGCGCTCGGCGCTGGACAACGTCGAGGAAATCACCGCGTCGCTGGAGCGCGAGCTTTCCGACGAAGACGAGCGGCTGCTCTTCAAGATGCACGCGGCGCTGGACCGCATCAACGACGGGCTGAGCGAGATCGTGTCGCTGGTGAAGGAGAATCGTCCGCACGTCGACCAGGCGATGGCATCGGTGGAGTCGGCCGCGGGCAGGCTCGACAAGGACATCGCCGCGCCGCTCGCCGGGCAGCTCGAACTCGACGGGCAGACGGTGGCGGGTGCCACGCTCCTGGCCAAGGCGCATCAGGCGTTCGACAAGTTGAACGGCTCGCTCGCCGACATTCGCAAGACCACCGAGCAGACAAAAAAGACCGTCTCGCTCAACGCCGACCGCGTGGATGAAGTGTTCGAAAACGCCCAGGCGGCAAGCGTCATTCTCAAGGCTGGCATTCGTGACCTGACCCTCCACCCCTGGAAGCTGCTCAGCAAGCCCTCGGAGCGGGAACGCAAGGAGCTGGACGTCATCGCCGCGGCGCGGGACTTCACCGACGCGGCAGCGCATCTCGACGACGCCACGGCGCGGCTCAAGTCCCTGATCGACTCCCGCGAAGGTCAACTGCCCGCGGACGATCCCGATCTGGCGTCGATCCGGCTGGAGTTGCAATCGGCGGCGGCCAAATTCACGGAGGCGGAACAGGCGCTCTGGGAAATGCTCCAGCGTTAGGCCAGTTGCCGAATCCGCAGGGCGAGCCGCAGATTTCAGTCTGCACGGCTCTGCAAATGCCGATCCCATCCAAAGATCTCGAATTCTCCGGTTTCCCGCCCTTCGCTCATTCAATGCACTGCGTTGCCGGTCGCTGTCCCCGGCCGCTGCGGCAAAGATCGGCATCAGCGAAATCGCCCAGATCGACGAATCCGTCGCCGTTGACGTCGGCGTCGATGCAGTCCCGTGTGCTCTGCCCGGGAATATCCGGTCCGAGCGTGCAGTCGTGCCGCATGGCGTAGTCGTTCAGGTCCACGTCCCCATCGATATCGATATCGCCCGTCGCCCGCGGAAAAGATCCCCGCGTGAAACAGGCCTTGATCACCTCGCACCAGATGCACACCGCCCCGAACCCGTCGAGCGTCTGCCCCGGCGGAAACTGCACGGTAAACGTCGCGTCGACCAGCGCGACGCCATTGGCGAATTGCGGCCCGATCCACGTACCGTTCAGGAAACTGGCGTTGCTCGTATCCACGCCCAGATTGACGTACACGGCCGGAGCGAATCCGTCGTAGAAGAATTCGTCCAGGCGCAACGTCCGCTCGTCGACGATCGTGACCACGCCGTGCGTGGAGTGCGAACCTGGCGGCAGCGTCACCTGGTATCCCGCGCGCGGATACTCCGGTGGACCGAACGTCCCCGATCCGAAGTTCGCACCGGCCGTAACGCACCAAATGGACACGGCGTTGTAGCCGTCCAGCGTCTGTCCCGCCGGAAGATCGATCACCAGCGATCCGCCGCTGAAGGGCATGCCCAGGAGTTGCGGGCCCGTTTGCAGGCCCGAGGCAAAGGCAGCGTTCGAATCAGACGCACCAAGATACGCGTAGACGCTGATGCCCCCGCCGTCATAGAAAAAGTCGTCAATGCGAAACGTGTCCGCGTCCACGATGGTCACCCGCCCGGAAACGCCGTGAGCCAGCGTGCTCAGATCGGCGAACCAACCCGCCCGGGCGTACGGCGTATCGCCCCGCGCGGCAGGGACCGCAAACAGCATGACCACGGCCGTGACGGCGTATCGCATGGAGTTCCCCCTTTTTCTTCGAAACCCGGCCCCGGGATTGCGTGGGAACACATCGTAGGAGAATTCGCCCGACACTTCAACCGAAGGAATCCGAGCCTACATCCGCTGTTTTCAGGTGCGTAATCAGGAGATTTCGGGACGTGACTGCCGTTCGCGCTTGCGCAGGCCGGTGCGCTTCTTCTCTTCGATCCGTCTGCGTTTGGATGCACCGGTGGGCTTTGTCGCGATCCGAGGCTTCCGCCGCGACAGCGCCGCTTCCAGCAGCTCGACCAACCGCGCCTCGGCCGCCCCGCGATTCCGTGCTTGCGTACGCTCCCGCGAGGCGACGACCCGCAACCGACCATCGCTGGAAAGGCGTGTGCTGAGGCGGCGGCGGATGCGGCGCTTGGCCGCATCGTCCAGAAGCGAGCACGCCTCAAAGTCGAACAGCAGCGTGACCCGCGTGCTGACCTTGTTGACGTTCTGCCCCCCCGGCCCGGACGAGCGCGAGAAGGACCAGTCGATCCAGGGGACAAGTCTGCTGATTTCGAGTGACACTGATTGAACCACTGCTGAACCTACTGCCAATGCCAATCCTCGGAAGCAACCATGCGAATTCCAGATTTTGGGCGACTTTTTAGAATAAAAGCCGCCTGTGAGGACATTATTAGATTTGGGCCTTGTTGGCGAGTTCCGGAAAAGACAGAGTATACGCTCTTCGTCCTCGGGTCGGTTCTTGCGGGAGAGTGCAAAAATGAAGAAAAGCGCGATAGCAGCATTGGGCATCGGGGGGATCACCGTTGTCGCAGCGGGATGGGCGATGGGAAGCTCGTCGCGGGCCGCCGAGCAGGCGCGCTCGGGTCTGGGATATCGCCACACGCTGCTCGTGCAGATGCGGGTCTCCGATCTCGACCGGGCGGTGAAGTTCTATCACGAGGTGTTGGACTTTGACATTCGCGTACGTCGGGATGACCTCGATTGGGCGGAAATGACATTCGGGATCCCGGGCGTGGCCGTCGGGCTCGGAGCGGGCGGCGAAGTCAAAGGCAGCGGTTCCATTTCCCTGAACATCGGCGTCAAGAACGTCGACGCCGCTCGAAAGCTGCTCGAATCGCGCGGCGTTCATTTCCTGGGTGAGACCAAGATCGTTCCCGAGAAGGTCAAGCTCGCTGACTTTGAGGACCCGGACGGGAATCGCATAAGGCTGGCCGAATCCCTGTTGCCACAGGTGGACAAATAGTGTCGCTGAGCGGGCGGGCTTCCCCTGACCTAATACGGCTTCGGGTTCGGGCCGCGCTTCCATTCCTCGAACAGGGTCCGGCACTCCTCGCGGGCCACGCCCTCGATGATCTTCACCCCGCTGCCGCCCTTGGCGTAGAGGTCGTGGATGGACACGGACAATTCGTTGAACCCCGCAGCCGCCGCGTCGGCGATGGTGGCTCCGTAGATGACGGCATCGAGCCGGGCCCAGTGGATGGCCGCGGCGCACATCGGGCACGGCTCGCACGTCGTGGCGATCACGTGCCCGGAGAGGTCGATCGTGCCAAGATTCTGGCACGCACGGCGGATGGCCACGATCTCCGCGTGGGCGGTGATGTCGCCCGAAAGGCGAACCTCGTTGTGGGCCTCAACGATAACCTCACCCCCGGCCGTGGCGATAACGGCACCGAAGGGTGTCTGGCCGGCGGCGATGCCGGAGCGGGCTACTTGAACGGCAAGTTGTAGGTCTTGGGCTTCCATCCCCATCTACAAAGCTTCCAATCTATGCCTTTCGAATAGAAAGACCGCAAGGGTCGATGCTGCTCCTACCGCAAGTCGAGCGAGATGAGGATGCGGTGGAGTTGTCGAAGCATCCTTTCCGTGTCCAGTTCCGTAGATTTTGCGGAGTTCGGCTGCGCCTTGGGCCAATTGGGCGAGGTTCCCCAGCGTCTTACGAATCGAATCTGACGCCTCTTTTTCCTTCGGAAAATTGTCCGGGACCAAATTTAGCACCTCGAGCGTGGCACGGACCAATTTCGGGACTTCCCAAGTGTCCTCAAACGGTTTGCTTCTCTCGCGAAGGATCGTCTTGCAGCACGTTTCGATTAGCTCCTTCGCGGTGCCAATTGCCAATTCGGGGTCGCCGTGGATTGAAGTCTGCATGCGCGTGATTTGCAGGCTCAGGTAGTCCGCCGACATTACTTGCGCGATTGCTTTCGCAGCACCCAGGGTCAGAGGATTTGCGATTGTTTCGCAGGGGGCGAACACGGGCTGACCGGAAATTTGGGTTGTTTCTACGATCTGAAACCCGTCATTTGCAAGGGCATCATTGAAAATGCCAAGCAGCCTGCCCACGACTCCTTCGTCCGGTTGGACTACAGGATGCATCGTTTCACATAGAAAGCGAAGGACTCTTTCATCGGGACAACGAAGGAGATCGAAGCGACGGTCCGTGAACACCCAATCCGGTTCCCAATCCAAGTTGCGGACGCGGTGTTGCCAAATATCACCGTAGGCATCGCCGAAGCGATGATCTGTTGAACCCATGCCCTTCAGATTGTAAAGGCGTGCAAGGAAATCCGGTTCATTAAGGCGGCCAGACCACGGTATCCTTTCGAGCGCAAGTTGATCGAATATGCGTCGCCGAGTCACTTCGGAAATGCGTTGCTCGTCGACTTTCATGAATCACCTTTGGGTAACAACAATTCGCGCAGGCTGAAGCCTGCGGCTCAGAAGATACCCCGCGCGCCAAACGACACAAGCGGCGGGCGCAGCCCGCCCTACGGCAGTGGTCCGCATGGCGGACCCTCCGAGTGCCTGGACGCTATTTTGCGACGCCCCCCCAATCATTCTTCCTCACCTCCGCCGTGATGCGTTCAGCCATCTCCACCGCAGCGTAGCCGTCCTCGGCGGAGACGGCCGCGTTGCCGCCGGTGCGAACCGCGCCGACGAACGAATCCAATTCCGCCCGCAGCGGCTCCACGTCGTCCACCACCAGCGGCTCGATCTTCACCATTGAGCCGAAGTCCAGCGAGGCCATCTGCGAGAGGTCGTCGAAGTTCCGCTCGCGGGCCATGCGGATGAGGTCGAGGTTGTCGTCGAGCTTGATGGCGATGCCGCTCTTCTTGTGATAGTCCATCGAGAGGTAGCCCGTCGGGGCGAAGATGCGAATGCGCCGCTCAGTCTTCAGCGCCAGGCGCGAGGCGGTCAGGTTCACCGCGGCGTGGTCGCCGAAGCGGACGCGGGCGTTGGCCACGTCCTCGGCCGCGCCCAGCACGCTCACGCCCACCGCGTCGATGGTGTACTCCCGCCGCTGCACGAGGTGCAGCACGATGTCGATGTCATGGATCATCATGTCGAACACGACGCCCACGTCGGCGCTGCGGAAGGTGAACGGGCTGACCCGCTGCGTCTCGATGAACCGCGGCGTTACGCCCATCCGCAGCATGGCCTGCACCACGGGATTGAAACGTTCGGAGTGCCCGACCTGGAGCAATCGCCCCGTGCGGCGCGTCGCCGCGAGCAACTGAGCGGCGCTGCGTGTGTCGGGTGCAAGCGGCTTCTCCACGAGCACGGCCGCGCCCCGTTCCATCAGGGGAATGGCGATCTCGGCGTGGAAGACGGTAGGCACGGCAACGGTGACGGCGTCGAGTTCCTCGGGCACGTCGGCCGCGCGGGCGTAGGGTTTGCCGCCGTGTTCGGAGGCGATCTTGCGGGCGCGGTCGAGGTCCTTGTCGACAACGGCGACGAGCTCGCAGTCCTTCATCTGCGAATAGACTCGGGCGTGGTGGCGGCCCATGTGTCCGCATCCGACAACGGCAACACGAAGAGGTTTGGTCATGAGGGGAATCTCGTTCTTTCGGTAGGGCGGGCTACTCCCACCGACTGGGAGTCCTGATTGTAGGGCGCGTTTCCTGACGCACCGCCATGCGAGCGGCGGGCTATACCGAAACTCTCGTGAACGTCGCCGTCACCTTCTTGTGGTCGTCGAGCACGATCATCGCGGGGTTCAACCGGCCGGAGAGATTGCCATCCCACCCGGCAAATGCCCAGCCGGGTTCGGCCTGCGCGGTGAGCCGCAGCGTCTCGTGCCCGCCGTTCTCGCCGTCGGTTCGCACGCGATCCACAACGCCTTGACCGACGACCTCGATCGCGAGTCGATTCCCCGCCGACGATCCCTCGGCCAGTCGCCAACTACGACGATGCACCGGGTCCTGCCGAAGCGATTCCAGATAGCGCCCGTGCCGCCCATGGGCGAAGGAACGCATCAGCGCCTTGCACAGATAGACCACGTGCGGATTCTGATCCGGCACGTCGAGGATCGCCTGCACGCGGTCGCTAATGGGCACGCCGCTGAGCCGCGCCTTTCGCGCGTAAATTGCCATGAAGGCGTCCTTCAGTGCCGCAATGTCCTCCTGCGAATATCCGCTGCGCTGCAAGCCCACGCCGTTGACCATGCGCACTTCCGTCCGAGTCCCTCGCGCGGCGACGACGACCATGAACGGCGGCACGTCGGCCGCAACGCGGGTCATCCCGCCCACGAAAGCGTGCTTGCCGATGGTGACGAAGTGGTGGACGGCGCTGTGCCCGCCCATGTTCACGTTGTCCTCCACGTGAACGTGCCCGGCGAATTGCACGTAATTGGCGATCACGCAGTTGTTGCCGATGAGGCAGTCGTGGGCCACGTGCACGCCGATGAGGAAAAAGTTGCTGTTGCCGATCCGCGTAACCCCGCCGCCGTTGCCCGTACCGGGATGGACCGTGACCATCTCGCGGAAGATGTTCCGCTTTCCGATTTCCAGCGACGTCTTTTCGCCGCTATACTTCAGATCCTGCGGAGTGAGTCCGATCGCCGCTTGCGGAAATACCTCGCACCCCTCACCCATTGTCGTAAGACCGTCGATCGTGGCGTGATGATGAATGCGGCATCCGTCGCCGAGACGGACGTTGGGGCCGATGTACGCGAAGGCACCAATGGACACGTCCCGCCCGATCTCGGCCCCGCGCTCAACAATGGCTGTCGGATGAATACTCACGGTGCTTCTCTACTCCGCCTCGACCTTGATCTCACGGCGACTCCGCGTCCGTCAGAACGAACTTGATCTCCGCTTCCGCGGCCAACTCACTGCCCACCCGGGCCCGGCCGCGAACATGCCCCGTCGACGAACGGACCCGGACCGACTCCACCTCTAACAACAACTGGTCACCCGGGCGAACCGGCCGGCGGAATTTCACCTTGTCCAACGCGAGCAACACCGCCACCCGCCCTTTGTGCTCCAGCGCCTGGCTGAGCAGCACGCCCGCCACCTGCGCCAGCGCCTCGATGATCAGCACGCCGGGCATGATCGGGTCGCCCGGATAGTGCCCCTGGAAAAAGGGCTCGTTCACCGAGACGTTCTTGATCCCCACCGCACGACGCGTGCCGTCGATCTCCACGATTCGATCGACCATGAGGAATGGGTATCGATGCGGCAGAATGCGCTGAATGCGGTGGATGTTCACCGCGGATTCGCTCTGGAGCAGCGACCGCTCGTTCCGCTCCTGCTCCTTCTCCAAAAGCGCCCGCACCAGCGCATGATTTAGCGCGTGGCCGCTCTTTCGAGCATGCACCCGACCCACCAGCGGCCGCCCCAGCAGCATCAGGTCCCCCACCAGGTCGAGCAGCTTGTGCCGCACGCATTCGTCGGGGAAACGCAGCGCGTTGTCGATGGGACCGGTCGGCCCGAAGACCAGGATGTCCTTGGCCGAAAGGTGCGTCCCCAGACCGGCCGCGCGAAGTTGCTGTGCCTCCTCCTCCAGCACGAAAGTTCGCGCCGCCGCCAATTGCGTTCGAAAATTCTCCGGCGTGACAGAGATACCATAGACCTGCCGGCCGATCGGACCGCCCTGTCCGTAGTCGAGGTCGTACCAGACCTCCAGGACCTCGCTGTCTCCCACCAGCGGCGGCAGGGCCACCAGTTCCGCATCGCCGTCCACGACGCGCACAACCTCTGAAATGATGTAGGGCTCCCGGAGGGCGTCCTGTTCCTCGATCCCCGCATCGTCCAGACCTTCCAGGAACGGAAGCCCGCTTCCGTCACCGGCCGGCAGCTCGTCGGCATTAAGCTCGATTTCGAGATTGTCGATCCCCAGCCCGGCGCACGCGCTCAGGCAATGTTCAACCGTCTCGATGGACACCGTCCCATTGCGCAGCGACGTTCGCCGGGCGCGCTTGGTCACGTTGTCCACGGTGGCAGAGATTCGAATCGGCGGCGACTGGTCCGTGCGGACGAACCAGATCCCGGAATGGGGCGCGCCCGGGCGAAAGCGAAGCATCACCGGGGCGCCGGTAAACAACCCCCGCCCTTCCAGCTCCACCGTGCGCCCGATCGTCTTCTGTCGTACCAACGCTGGAGCCCGTCACCTCAGGGTCTAGGACTTGATCTTAGCGCGAGAACGGTCCCGACCCGACCGCGCCGACCGGTACCCGCCTCAACTTACCTCAGGGAAACATTATGCGATGACCGTCCGCGCCGATCAACGCCACGTCGGTTGAACATTCTGAAATCCGAACACAATTCGGCACACACTGTACTCTGTCGAGCAGTGGCAACCCTGCAGGCAATGTCGGCAAATAGGAGAAGTGAAGGTCGGCCGGAGCCGGCCAGCTCAATCTCGGCGGCTCTCCTGGCCGCTGGAGCCGACCTGGGCATGCCGCAACGGCGCATCCGGGCTCCGTCTGAAGGTGGCGCTTTCGATCGCCGGTACCGGGCGTGCGTTCCGGATTGCCATGCCTGCGGGAACGCGATATAAGCATCCCAGCGGGCGATTAGCTCAGTTGGCTAGAGCGCACGGATCACACCCGTGAGGTCACAGGTTCGAGTCCTGTATCGCCCATTCCCGCCCTATTTCGACATTCCCCCGGCATCTCAGATTCTTCGGCAACGGGCGCGGTCTCATCGGGGGCCGTGGACGATTGGAACGCCACCTTTCGCTTGTACCGTAGCCCCGCAGTGATCCTTCAACATCGTGGGTGATCGTTGGGGCGTCCGAACGCAGGACGCCTTGCTGGTCTCTCTTTGGACGTCAATCCTCAAAGCTGGTTCCGAGGCTGTGGCAGAGATCGCACGAAACGATGTCACCCGCGTTCAGCGTTGTACGAATGCGCCCTTCAGCATCTCGTAGCACACGGTTAACCGGCACGCGCGACAACCGTGTGCCCCGGTGGTCCGCGCCGTGACACGCGGCACATCGATCACCGCCGTTATGATTCTTGGCGTACTCCCCGTGCCATTGTCCTTCGCCCTTGATCCAGTTCGGATCGTTCACCGGGTGCATTCCGTGTGGGCCAGACAACGTGCCGTTCGGGAAACTACCCGGTTCATGGCAGACCGTGCATTCGCGAATGGGACCGACATACCCCTGGAGCTGAATCGCGGCCACGTTGTCGTTGGCGTTCTCGTCGCGGTGCGGCCAGATCGCGTGCGGACTGCCGTGGCACGCCTCGCACGCTACGCCCGCATGACTGTCGAGGCTGTCGCGGTAGAGGGTGCCGACGTTTTCCGCGAACCGGGATGTCAGGGGCGGCATTGGTTCTGCCGCTGGGTCACCTGCAGCGTATGCCTCCGTATACACGGCCATCTCACCCATGCCATGATGGCACGATCCGCAGCGCGGCTCGTCAGCCCACGGCGTACGCGCCTGCCCGCTCGAAAGCGGGTACTCCCCGGCGACAGCCAGCATACCACCGTGACAAGAGACACACGTCTGTCCGGCCGTGTACATGGCGCCTCGGAAGCATTGCGTGATCTTCCCGGGATGGCAGAGGAAACAGTTGGACTCCATCGGATCATCCAGGCCGACGGGAATCAAGGGCACCTGATCCGGAGAGATATTGTTCGGATTGATCAGAATCGGCTCTCCCGCGGCGTCGCGCAATAGCGATCCCTGCCCGTCGAGTTGCAGTCTTCCATGCAACCCGTGCGTCACGCGGGACATGCTGTCGCGTGCCGGATCTCCCCCTGGACCACCCACAACCGCCAGCGCATTGGACCGATGGCACGCAGCACATAGGATCGGGTCCGAATTGCTCGCCAGTGACGTACCGTGCTTATAGTCATGCAGAAGGATGATGTTGGCCTTGGCCGAAGTCTCCAGGTCGAGGCGATCCTGCGTGGCCGGCGGAACGAACGCAGGACCCGAGGCCCGGGCCGTCGGATCGGCGCCGACCAGGCCGAACGCATGGCAGTCGCGACAATCGACCTCCGAAGAAACGGGAACGACCGCATCGGTAGTCGCCAACACCTCGCCCGTCGACCTCTCAATGGCTTGCACGCGCATGAGGGGGTAGGAGTTCGGCCGACCGCCATCATCGACACTCGTCATCGGGATGCCCTGGGCGGTAAACCAGGTCTTCTCTTCGAGGTATTTTCCAAACAACTGCGGATCGTTCGCGTAGTAGGGATTCGCGATACCGGGCATGTACCGTCCGTGGTCGGGGTTGTCGATCGTCTGCAGCCCTTCATCCGATAGCGGATCCAGTCCCGGGAACAAAAGAGACGCAATCGTTGAGCCGGTGGTCTCGTCAACATCCCAGAAGTCCGTCTTGCGTACCGTCGCATCGCGGAGCTTTGCACCGACGGGGTAATTCTGACTGGTCGAATTGATCGACCCCGGTCCTACCGGATCGTTCGGGTTGGACGCCGCCGAGTATCGCAAGTCAATGAAGGTATCATCCTCAATCTCGGGCGGCTGATTCGAGGAAAGGCCTCGACGCACCACCTGAGCGTTCAACGTGTTGAATGGAGGAAGAACCGCGAAGGGTACGGAAGAAAGATCACCGCAGTGCATGCCCAGGTCGTTGAAGGGCAACACAACGTGCGATGTACTGCCGGAGCCCGGCTCGCCCGGCGCGGGCTGCTGCGCGACCATCGGCGGAAGCCCGTCAGGCGGCAACCCCACGTTGACCGTCACGCTGTCCGTGCAGGTAGCACCATTCACGTCGGTAGCCTTGAACGTTGCAAGGAAGCTGCCGTCGGCAAGGTCAAACACGACGGGGCCCGGTACGAGAACAGTAGGCCGCTCATCGGCTCCGCCGTGAAAGTCCCATTCGAACGTCAGGCCCGCCGTCCCATCCGGGTCGGTGGCGGTTCCGGAGAAGTAGACAGACTCTCCCAGGTGGATACTGACATCGCCGGCGGGAAGGAGAATCCCGCAGACCGGCGGATGGTTGCCTCCCCCTGTGCCTTGGCACGACGCGGGAGCACCCTGGACGCCGGCCTGGTAGGCGTAGGGGTTCATTTCGACCCGGATATTGCAGGGGGGACCGAGTATTCCATCGACTTCGAATTCGAAAGCGCCCCCCCGGCCTTCCGGTGTGAACGAGGCGAGTTCGATGTTCGTGGCGTCGTCGATCAACCGAATGATCGGCGCCCGCCTCGGAGATTGGTAAAGCCCGCGCACGACAAGCTTGTTGTCTTCGATATTGTACGAGGCCTGCCGCGTACAGACGTAATAGGCCGGCATGGCGACACGTGACTTGGTTCGGCGGCTATCAATCCCGCCATTGGACGCGCGATCGTTGACAGAATTCGGGTCATCTCCCGGAATGAGTGCATCACAAGGCGTAACAAGGACCGTTCCTGCAAGCACCTTTCCGGCCTCCCTATTCCCGGTGTCCGATTGCGCCCGGCCCTCGCTTCGGTCCTTGCGTTCCCCGGAATCCCGCGACGACGCACGCACCTCCCCGGATTCAGCCCGAACGATACCCCCCGGCAAGTGCGCCAACAGGGCCAACGCAAGCAGGAAGACAGGCGCTGAACTCGCGCATGAAAGAAAGCCCGATGCCCGATTCGTGCGAACCTCGGAACGCAGCAGCATGACAGTCCCCTCTCTGTATTTGGATTTCGGCCCTAAATTCGGTTGACGCGGAATGGTCGGCTCGAGAAACATATCATCGGCGCAAGTGTCCGATCACGTCAAGATTCATCATTTCCATAAGCCGTTCGAGAAAAAAATAGAGTGCTCCGGATTCAACGTCGAGTCATGACGGCTTGATGGAACATCAACGAATAACTCGACGGCTCCGGAGGACGCGATCCTTTCAGCCCGGACGGAATCTGGCACTTCAGGGCGCGAGGAATATCAGCAAAACTGAACCGACCTGATTACTCAACTGGTGGACTTTTCATCAACTTACGTACGGGCGCTCACTCGGCGCGCCGCGCCGACTGAGCGCCCATGCGCGTTATTACCTATGGGGACAGCCCGCCGATTGGGGACCCGAACGCAACCCGATGCGTTAAGAGCCTCAGCGGAAAACGACGCGGCATGGCCTCGCTTCGAGGTCGCGCCCAACAAGACCGGAGACGCCGCCATGCGATCCTCATTGCGTTCGATGCCGGAAGAACCATCCCGCCACCGTCAGCGTGATCGCCGCGATCAGGAGCAGTGGCAGGATGTACTGACCCATCTGCGATACGCCGGCCGACTCCAGAAAAATCCGCCGCAGGCCGGCTGTCACATAACGCAGCGGATTGGCCAGCGTCAGGAATTGCAGCCAATCGGGCATGTTTTCAATCGGCGTTGTGAAGCCCGAGAGGATGACAATCGGAAAAATGGCGATGAAAGAACCGAGAAGTCCCTGTTGCATCGTCGTGGAGAGCGACGACACGAAGAGCCCCAGGCCCACGATCGAGAGAATGTAGGTCGACAATATCAGGACGAGTGCAAGAATGCTGCCTTCGAACGGGATCTGAAACCACCACACGGCGGCCGCCGACAAGAGCAATGCGTTGCCCAGTCCGAACACGAACGCCGGTACGGATTTTCCGATGAGAATCTCGGCCGGGGAGAACGGAGCAACCAGCAGTTGGTCGAACGTCCCGAACTCACGTTCCCGCGCGACGGACAGGCTGGAAAGCACCATCACCACCACCGTAGAGATAACGCCGCCCAGCGCCGCGACGATGAACCAGCGGCTCAGCAGATTCGGGTTGTACCAGGCGCGCTCCACCAGGACGATGGAAGGTGCCGTCGACTCGCTGACGCCCGGACCACCAACGTATCGCGCGTTGAACTCATTCACGATCGAGTTCACGTAACTTCCCGCGATGCTGGCGACGTTGGAGTTGCGCCCGTCGACGATGACCTGCACTTCGGCCGTGCGCCCCGCGGCCAGGTCGGCGGCAAACCTCTGGGGCACGTGCACGACGAGACGCGCCGCTTCGTTGTCAATGGCGTCGGCGATCTCCTCCTCGTGGTCGATCGTCAGGGAGCGCCGGAAATGGCCGGAGCCGTCGAATTGCGCCAACAAGGCACGCGAAGCCGATGTGCGATCCTCATCGAACGCCGCATAACGAACGTCCGTGACGTCGAACGTGGCCGCATATCCGTAGACAAAAAACTGAATCAGCGGCGGGCCGATGACCACGAAACGGCTCTTGGGATCCTTGGCGATCGCCAGGAACTCTTTGATGGTCAATGCGAGAATACGCCGCAGGATGGACAAGCTCGGCTCCCCCTAAGATTCGATGCGCAGACTCATCTGCCGCCGGGCCAGGAAAATGAACAAGGCCGCCATCCCTGCGAGAATCAGTCCGCTGGGAACGAGCACACCAAAAACATTGCCGGCCAGAAACAGCGTGTGACTGATATCCACGAAGTGCCGCGCAGGGACGACATGGCTGATCAGTTGGACAAACTCCGGTGTGCTTTCGAGATCGAAGAGCAATCCCGAAAGAAAGAATGCCGGCAGAAAACCGGAGATGATCGACACCTGCGCGGCGATGAACTGCTTGCGCACGGCCGCGGAGATGAAGAGTCCCAACCCCAGGGAGGCCAGCAGGAAGCACGAACCCAGAATAAACAGCGCCAGGTACGATCCGCGAAACGGAACATCGAATACCAGCACGCCGAACCCGACCGAAAGAACGAGCCCGCTCATGCCCAGCAAGTAATAGGGAATCATCTTGCCCAGGAGGAACTCCCGGATGCGAAGCGGGGTCGCGAGGATGGCCTCCATCGTCCCGCGCTCCCATTCCCGGGCGATCACCAGGGCGGTAAGCAACACGCCGGTGAGCGTCATGATCAGGGTGAGCAACCCCGGAACCAGGAAATTCGTACTGCGCAGCGCTTCATTGAACCACACGCGCTGCCGGACCTGAACGCCGGGCCGACCGACGGGTTCCCCGCGGGCCACGCGCTGCGCCGCCCAATCGGCCAGAACCCCCTGTGCATATCCCTGCACGAGGCGCGCCCGATTGGAGTCCACGCCGTTGAGCAGGAGCTGAACGGGGGCTTGGCCGCTTGCAAGTCGCGAAGAGAAATCGCTGGCGATGTGCAATACACCATCGACCTCCCCCCGCCGCATCAATTCCTCGCCCTCATGGAGCGAAGTTGCATGGGAGACATCGAAATATGGCGAAAGCGCAAACCGCGCGCCGACCGCACGAGCCGCATCACTCTTGTCTTCCAGAACGACCGCGAGAGGCACATGTTCGGCATCCAGCGACACGCCGTATCCGAACAGGAAAAGCAGCACGAGGGGCATGACCAGCGCAAGAATGATACTCGACGGATCGCGAATGATCTGGAGAATCTCCTTTCGCAGGAGTCCCCGCAAACGCATGAGCGAGGGCGACGTCATTCGTTGCCCTCCGCCTTTTCCCTATCGACTCCCACGGATTTCCCGCGACCCTCCGCAAGGGCGATGAACGCATCCTCGATGCTGGGATCGGGATGCTGCTCATCCTTCGCCGATCCCCGGATTTCCAGCGGCGTTCCCAGCGCCAGCGGCGCTCCCTGGACCATGATCAGCATTCGGTCGCAGTACTCCGCCTCTTCCATGAAGTGCGTCGTAACGATGACGGTTACGCCGGATTCGGCGAATCCGTTGATACGCCGCCAGAACTCCCGGCGGGCGAGCGGATCGACACCCGACGTCGGCTCATCGAGAAAGAGAATGTCCGGTTCGTGGAGGGTCGCCACGGCCATGGCCAGTCGCTGCTTGTATCCACCGGGAAGTGAGCCGGCCTGGTCGCGTTTCCATGATCCCAGGCCGAACTCATCGAACGCCCATTCGAGGCGCTGGCGAAGCTTCCGGCCCGCCAGCCCATAGGACTGACCGAAGAACCTCAGGTTTTCCTCCACGCTGAGCTGAGCATAGAGCGAAAAATGTTGCGCCATGTAACCGAGCCGCGATCGCGCCCGCCCGGCCGATCGACGCAGATCGTAACCGGCCACCTTCACCTCGCCCTCCGTGACGCCGAGCAGGCCGCAGAGCATCCGGAAAGTCGTGCTCTTGCCTGCGCCGTTGGGGCCGAGCAGGCCGAAGATCTCACCCTGATTGACCTCGAACGTGATGTTTTTGACGGCTTCGAAATCACCAAAACGCTTGACCAGATCGCGGACCTGCACGACGGCGCCGTTCGCACCGTGTTCCCTCTTGCCGTCCATCCTGTCGGTGGCACGGCTTCCCGCCTCCGCTTCCCGCGGCTGCCGCCGCTGATAGGCCAACTGCATGAAGGTGTCTTCGAACGTCGCATCGGTCGGTTCGAGCGTCGCATGAAGCGCTTCGCCCACACGTTTCCTTCCGTCCTCCTCGTCGGCATCCACGGCGAGGACCAGCCTTACCCGACCCGATCGAATCGTGGCATCGGCGATCGCGTCCAGCGTCATCGATACCGACTGCCGTCGCCGGGCTTGCCGCTGGTCCTCACATGCGACCTGAAAGACCCGGCCTTTGAGCCTGTGGCGGAATTCGCCCGGCGGCGCAGCCTCGACGAGCGCGCCGTCGAACATCACACCCACGCGATCGCAGTACTCGGCCTCATCAAGATACGCCGTCGAGACGAGCACGCCGATCCGGTCCTGTTCGACGAGTTCGCCGATGATCTGCCAGAGTTCGCGTCGCGAGACGGGATCGACACCCACCGTCGGTTCGTCCAGCAACAGCAGTTCGGGCGACTTCGTCAGCGCACACGCCAGACCCAGTTTCTGCTTCATGCCGCCGGAGAGGCGACCGGCCAGGCGTTTCGTGAACGCCTCCAAGTTCGTCATCTTCATGAGTCGGGCGTAGCGATCCGCCCGCTGCGAAACCGGGACGCCCTGCAGATCGGCGTAGAGATCGAGGTTTTCCTGAACGGTCAGATCCTGGTAGAGCCCGAACTTCTGCGGCATGTAGCCGATGCGGCTCCTGATCTCGATGGTGTCGCGGACGACGTCCAGACCCAGCACGGCGATTCTTCCCGCGCTCGGCACGAGCAATCCCGCCAGGCAGCGGATCAGCGTCGTCTTACCGGCGCCGTCAGGACCGACCAGTCCCAGGATCTCGCCGCGCTGTACGATCAGGTTCACGTCCTTCAGTGCATCGACCGTGGGCTTGTTTCGAACGGAGAACTGCTTGGACAGACCATCCACTTCGATCACCAAATCGGTGGCGGTGTCCGAGAGAACTGCCCCCTGAGCATGCATCACCCACCATCCTTGGTGGAGGAATCGCGCTCGATGTGGACGGTCACGGGCTGTCCGAGGCGGAGGCGATTCTCAGTGTCGTTCACGTACACGCGGACTTCGTAGACGAGCCGCGTTCGAAGGTCCTCCGTCTGGACCGATTTCGGCGTGAACTCCGCTTTCGGACTGATGAAGCCGACCCAGCCCTCAAACATCTGGTCGGGGAATGAGTCGCTCATGACGTGCGCCTTCATGCCCTGTTGGATTTTGCCCAAGTCGGGCTGGGGCACGTACGCCCGCACCCACTTGGGGTCGATGAGCGCCAGCGAAAACACCGGCCGCGAAGGTGCTGCGAATTCCCCGGGCTCCAGGATGCGGCTCTGGATGACACCCACGGCCGGCGCTCGCAGCGTGGTGTCGTCGAGGCGATCTTGCAGAAGGCTCAGGTCCGCCTTGGCGGCCGCGAGGTGCGCACGTGCTTCAGCGATGTCCTCCTTCCTCGGGCCCTCCAGCGCCAGGTCGAGTTCCTCCCTACGGACGTTGAGTTCCGATCGCTCGACCGCCAACCGAGCCAGGGCGTCATCGAGGTCCTGCTGGCTAGATGCCCCGCTCTGGGCCGATTCCCGCAGTCGATCGACCACCCGCTGAGCGTTTTCGACACGAGCCTCGCCCGACGCAACGCGAGCCCGCGCCTGCTCGATTTCCTGCGGCCGGGTACCATTCTCCAGCCGCCTGAGAACCTCGCTTTGCGCATCGATCTGCGAATTCGCCCGGGCGATCTCGTCCTCGAGGCGATCGGTCTGGAGCCGGGCAAGGATCTGCCCCTTTTCCACCCGGTCGCCCTCTTCGACAAGCACTTCGGCGATGTGCTCTTCGCCGTTGAATGCCAGATCCGCCTCCCGGATTTCGACGTTCCCGTACAGCGTGACGGCGCCTTCGACTTCGGGCGTCTGATACTCGAGCCACAGCGCGTATCCGGCCGCGCCACCCGCGGCGGCCAAGACCACCAGAAGGATGATTCCGATCAGCTTCACGCTCCCTCATCCTCTCTTTCGCGCGACGATTTCTCCGGCGGGGCAGGCGCATCGGCGGCGTTCGAACCGACGGTCTTGTCCCCTTCCAGGGCAAGCTGCTCCCATCCGCCACCAAGGGCTCGATACAGGCGCACCGTCTCCCCGAGCATCTGCTGCCGGGCGACGACCAGGTCGTCCTCCGCCTCGACGAGCTGGCGCTGCGCGTCAACAGACTGGTCCAGACTGCGCAACCCGGCGCGGTACAATTGATCGGCCATCTCTTCGCTGCGGCGTGCCGCCTCCACGGCCTTTTCCAGCTCGCCGACCTGGGCGCGTCGCCGCATGTACCCCACGGCCGCGTTCTCCACCTCTTCAATGGCCCGCAGGAGTGCCTGTTCCAAGACGAGCCGGGCTTGGTCCGCCTGAGACTGCCGGACGGAGACGGTGGCATTGATTCGCGCACCATCAAGCAGAGGGAAAGAGATCTGCGGCCCGATCGAATAGATCGTGGCATTGTCCTTGAAGTCGCCGAGATTGTCGGCCGAGAGCTTGAAGGTTCCGTTCAATCGAACTTGCGGCAGCCGCTCAAGATCGGCGGCTTCGGTCCGCAATAGCGCGGACTCGTAAGCGTACATGGCTTGTCGAATGTCCGGGCGTCGGGCAATGAGTTCCGCGGGCAAGCCCATTTCCACCGGGCAGACGTCGCTGGGCAGATCACCGTCCGGAACGAGACCGTCCGCCGGGCGCGTGCCCAGGAGAACGGCGATTCGGTTTTCGGCGACCGCCTTGGCCCGCTGGAGCTCGGGCACGCGGGCCGACGTTCGCCGCAACAATCGGCGGGCCTGCATCACGTCGAGCTCCGGTCCGTTGCCCGCTGCAAGGCGCGCCTCGGCCAGGTCGAGTGTACGCTGTTGGAGCTCCACGTTCTCTTTCACAAGCGAGAGGCGGCGATCCAGGGCGCGCACGTCGATGAAGGCCAGGGCCAATTCGCTGACGAGCGAAACGGCCACGCCGTGATAGCGTTCGATCGCCGCGGCGGAATCCGCCCGGGCGGCGTCGACCAGTCGGCCGACCCTGCCCCAGAGATCGAGCTCCCACCCGGCCACGACACCTGCCGCGTACAGATTCTTCTCCACGCCCGGCGGCGGGGCGGCGAACGCCAACGCCTGATCTCCAGTCGCGGCGTGCAGGTAGCTGCCTTCGGCGTCGATCTGAATCTTGCGGTCGGCGCTGACGATGCCGCGACGGGCTTGCGCTTCGACAACGCGTTCGCGAGCGACGGCAAGGTCGAGATTCGCGGCCAGGGCCCGCGTGGCCAGCGCCGCCAGCGTCGGGTCGAACGTGCGCCACCACTCGGCCACGTCTTTCGCGGCGGAGGATTCATCGTGGGGAATCTCGTTTCGCCATCCGGCCTCGGCGTGGGACGCGAGAGACTCGGTGTGCATGGGCCGCGGCGAGACACATCCGCCGAGCGCGGCCAGAACGAAGACCCAGGGCAAGGATGGTACCGTCCGGATCCGCGTTGGCTGGGCGCATGTCATGTTCGCCGATCCCATTTCAAACAACCGTTTGAATTGTCGGGAGTATACCCCGCGCCCCGATGAAGTCAAACGATTGTTTGACTTTGCGTCCCGGCGTCGTATCCTCCCTGAATGGCTGGAAAGACGACATTCCCTCAGCCGGGACCGCGGGCGACGAAGCGCCGTGACGCGATTGAAACACAGTCACGCCTGCTCGACGCCGCCGGTCGTCTCTTCGCCGCCAACGGGTACGACGAAACAGGGGTGCGCGAAATCTGCCGGACCGCCCGCGTAAACCTTGCAGCGGTGCGTCACCATTTCGGCGGGAAGGAAGGTCTGTACCGCGCCGTCATCCTCCGTTCCCACCAAGGCTTTCTGCAACAGGATCCTATGCCACGATTCCGCCAGAGCGATGACCCGGCCGAGGCCCTCGGACGTGCCGTTGAACATATGCTCCGCATCGTGCTCGTACGCCGCGCCGGTCACCCGTACGCCGGACAGTTGATCGCCCGCGAGCTTCGTGCCCCGACGCCGGCGCTGGATGAACTGCTCAAGACGGTGATGAAGCCTGTCCGCAAGGAGTTGACGCGGATCGTCGGGGCATTACTCGGCACCGCAAACACCCGACAACTTCGCGGCCAGTGCACGAATTTCGTCATCGGGCTGTGTGTGTTCCACGAACTCGGCAAGGAAGCGCTGGCGCGATTCGGGTTTCCTCCTCCCCGGAAGGAAAGCGAGGTCCCAGCTCTGGCGACCCGGATTACAGCGTTCGCCCTGGGCGGTTTGCGGCAGTTCGCAGGCGGCAAGCGGGACCGCCGTGGCCCGCGTCGAGGATGAAACCCCCCTGCCGGTTGCTCTGTTGGATACCGCGCGCCCCGAGTGGGTTTCCGGACTCTTCGCCCGTAACCGTGCGAATTGGGGAAGGTTTTGACTGCTGCGCGGGGGTATCGTACTTACCCTTATGGCACTGTCGGCATGGTAGCCATGCGACGCTGCCGACGTTCCGGGTCACGCCGCAACCATCCGATGGCGCGTGACGATCGCCGCTTCCGCTCGGGCGCGGGGGCAACGGCGGTCTGAACTGCATCCCGTTTCCCGCCGCAAGCGGCAGGCGCCGGATCAACAAGCAATCCAACAAGAAGGTCCGTTCCGGACGGAGGGGAAGCATCATGACCCGAGTCACGGACCGGCGGTCGCGCCGGCTTGGGGTTGGACTGTCTCTTGTCCTTGCCGCCGGATGCAGCGACGGCGGCGGCGGATTCCTTGGCTCCGGCGTGATTGACGACGGCAAGGAATTCGGCGGTAACGCCCAATCCGTCGCACCCTACCGCGACACGCTCACCGCGAACGAGGCCTATCACCTGCTCCAATCGGCCGCGTTCGGCGCGACACCCGAACAGGTGTCCGAAGCTGTTTCCAAGGGGCTCTCCGCAACAGTCGAGGATCTGCTGCGCGTCAGACCCATCCCCACCGAGGTCAAGGCACTATCGGAGCGGTACGAGGACGACCTCCCCCAGCGCTGGCTGGTGTACATGATCGAGGGGCCGAACCCGCTCCACGAGAAGATGACGCTGTTCTGGCACGATCGCTTCGCCACGTCGCAACGCGTGCTGAGTGGTCGTGATCGGGGCCTGGGGCTGGTCCACTGGGAAATGCTGCGAACGCAAGCCCTGGGCAACTACCGCACGTTCCTCCAGGAACTCACCATCGACCCCATGATGCTCATCTGGCTCGACGGGGCGAACAGTCCGAAGCAGAACCCCAACGAGAATTACACGCGAGAGTTCTGGGAACTGTTCACGCTCGGACGCGATACGCTCTACACCGAGGAGGACATCCGCGAAGGCGCCCGGGCGTTCACGGGCATCACGCTCTTCCGGGAGCAGGACATGAATGCCCGTCCGATTTACGACCTGCTCAATCACGATGAGACGCCAAAGACGATCTTTCCCGATCGGGCGGCATCGGACAATTACGATTACCTGAGCGTCATCGATCTGACACTGGAGCAGCCCGAGGCGGCCGAATACGTCGCCCGCAACCTGTTCACCTATTTCGTTCACGATCACCCCTCGGCCGATGTCGTACGTGACCTGGCTTCGACGTTTCGGCAGGCCAACTTCGACATTGCCCCGCTGGTTCGGCGAATCCTACGCTCGCAGGCCATGTTCTCGTCGGAGTCGCGCGGGAACCGAATACTCTCGCCCGTGGAGCACGTGGTGGGTGTGTTTCGAACACTGGACATGCACATCCACAGCGAGGAATCGCAGGATGCGGTGCTCAATCGGATCGCCTCCGACCTGCGCGAAGCCGGGCACGAGCTCCTGAACCCTCCGGGTGTCGAGGGCTGGGGCGAGAACGAATACTGGCTCAAGGACCAGTCACTCCTGAGCCGCATCCGGGCGTTGGGGCGAACGATGGAATTCGGACCGGACCGCACCCCCGGACTCCCATACCAGATTCTCCCGCCGACAAGCCGTTGGGACGAACGGGAAATCCGCCGGGAGATCGTCGAGGCCGTCGCTTCCGTTTTCCACCTGGAACTCACCGAAGAGGAGATCGATGTCTACATCGAGGTGCTCGACCAGAACGGCTGGCTTGCGTTCCACCTGGAGGACCCCGAGCGCCAGCCGCGGCATGTCTTCGAGATGATTCGGCTGATGGCCATGGATGAGCGCGTATTGAGTCGCTAGGCGCTGATCCGCGTGAGGATGCGGCGATGCGGTTTGCCGCTGGACTTTCCCAAGCAATTTCTCGACAAGGAGTTCAGCATGGTCGAGTGCCATGAATGCCAACTGGTCAACCGTCGTACATTTCTCCGCCGTGCGGGACTCGGTGTGGGAGCGTTGGCGTTCGCCGACCCTATCCTGCAAACCGTCGCCTCCACGTTCGCGCAGACGTCGAGCGGGACGGGCAATCTGCTCGTGCTGTGCGAGCTCAACGGCGGCATGGATGTGCTGAGCTTCCTCGCTCCGTTCACCAATTCCGTTTACCAGGAGAAACGGCCTGTTCTGGCGCTCAAGCCCGAGGATGTAACGCCTCTGCCGGACAATCCCGACTATGGCATCAGCAACCTCTTCCCCTTCTTCAACGAGCTCTATGCCCAGCGCCAGGTCGCGATTGTACAGCAGGTGGCCTACCCGAACGGCAACGGGTCGCATTTTGAGAGCCAGGAGATTTACGAATACGGCGTGCGCAATCTCGCCTCGGCGTCGGCGACGTCCATGCCCTGGTATGAACGCCTTCGTGCGACCTATTTTGACGAACCCTTCGGCGTGCTGGATACGCGCTCCATCGGCAATCCTCAGCGTTACGGCTATCCCGATGACACGTATCGGCAGGCGGCACAGGACGCATTCGGCCGGCTCGCCACGATGAAGGAAGGTCGCAACACGCGGCAGCAGGCCGTACTCGATGCCTACTCCAAGATTACGGATCTCTCCGGCGTCCTGCGCGAACGGACCGCCGAGTTCGAGTCAACCGGTGAGGCCCGCGGGCAATTCTTCCGCACCGCCCAGCTCGCATCGGCCAAGCTCGACACGCAGATTCTCCGGCTGAGCTATGGCGGATTCGACACACACGGAACGCAGGACGAGGCCAATCAGTCGCTCTTCCCCAGGATCAACAACGAGTTTCAGCAATTTGTCGAGGATCTGAAGGACCTCGACCTCTGGGAGCGTACGTGCATCGCGTTCTACACCGAGTTCGGCCGGCGAAACGCCGAGAATGGCAGTCCGGGAACCGACCACGGCTATGGCGGGCACATCATTCTGGTCGGCCCGAGCGTGAACGGCGGTCTGCACGGACAGAACGTTACATCCGCCGACTTGCGCGAAGACTCGCTTCCTTACTACGTTGACTTCCGCGCGGTCTTCAGTTCGTGCATCCGCGACTGGCTGGGATTCGACCCGCGCCCCGTCTTCCAGGTGGGCGGCGAGACCTACGATGAGAACGTGGGATCGTCGCTGTTCACCTGATGTTCCGAACAACGGGTCCAAAGGGCGTGCTCTGGTACTCCTTACGTTCAACAGGAGTCGTCGCATGTCAGATTGCCGTTTCGTCGCCGCGCTAATTGGCATCGCCATGACACCGATCTCCATAGCCCGCGCCCAGACTGAGGTCGAACTGCCGGACGGTTTCGAGGTATCCGAATTTGCCACGGGTTTCATCGAGCCGACAGCATTGGCATTCGCACCGGACGGGACGCTCTTCGTCGCCGAGCGCGGCGGGACGATTCGGGCCGTCGTGGACGGCGATGTTCTTCCCGATTCCGTGGCCGAAATCGAGGTTTACACGATCGGCGAGGGCGGATTGCTTGGACTGGCGATCGACCCCGAATTCGCGTCGAATGGTTACGTCTATGCCTTTGCCAGCGTCTCGGCCGTGGAGCAGCGGATCCTCCGGCTTCACATTCAGGATAACGTCGCCACGGACGTCACGGTGATTCGCGGCAACCTGCCGACCGCCGGCGGAAACCACAACGGCGGTGCCATCGACGTCGGCCCGGACGGCA
This sequence comes from Phycisphaerae bacterium, assembly GCA_024102815.1. Taxonomy (NCBI): domain Bacteria; kingdom Pseudomonadati; phylum Planctomycetota; class Phycisphaerae; species Phycisphaerae bacterium. The sequence goes on along the minus strand of JAGFJJ010000005.1, from coordinate 7,568 downwards.
TGATCTACTTCGCCATCGGGGACACGGGTACGCCGGAACTTGCCCAGGAATTGACCAGCCTGGCGGGCAAGGTATCGCGAATCGATCGCGAGGGGGTTACACCGAACGACAACCCTTTCATCACGCCCACGGGAACGCCGCGCGCCGTCTGGGCGCTGGGGTTTCGCAATCCCTTCCGCATGTGTTTCAGTCCGGACGGACAACTCTTCGTCGGTGATGTCGGCTCCAACGATGAGCAACGGCGCGAGGAGATCGACCAGGTGAATGCGGGTTTCAACTACGGCTGGCCCATCGTCGAGGGATTCTCCTTGCCGGGGGTCGAAGTCCCCGCCGATTACCATGATCCGCTTGTCGCCTACGCCGAAGAGGGTGCGTCGATCGCCGGTTGCGCGGTGTACTCCGGCGATGTTTTCCCCGAGGAATTCCGGGGCAATCTCTTCCACCTGGACTACACCAGCCAGAGTCTGTTTCGCGTTGTCCTCGGCGGGGATGAAGTCCTGTCCCACACACTATTCCTGAAAACGGGCGGCGGACCCGTCGATCTCATCGAAGGTCCCGACGGAGCGCTCTACTGGGTCGAGTTGTTTTCCGGCAACGTGCAACGCCTGTCCTTCCCGGCCGGTGAGGCAGTGCCGGACGAAGGCACCAATGGCGATATGGGCACAGTCACTGACGGAGGAAATGACGATCCGGATAACGGCCAGCCGCCGGTCGGGCCTCGGCTTCCGCTTTGCGGCGCCGGAATCGTCGCAGCCTGGGGATGGATTGCGGGCATGTTGTTGACTGTCCGGATCCTCCCTTCGAAGAAGTCTCGACAGTCCGCGCACAGCCTTTCGCGAAACGGCGCCTGATCCTGGCGCGCGGGAATATTGCTTCGAGTTGCCGAGGCGAGCACCCGCCGATGCGGCACATGTGGGGCCATCCGTGGCCGCCGAGTTCGAGTCCAGCGTGCCAACCTCACGACCCTGGTTGCCCGAGCGTTCTTCCATCTCATCTCCCAGTACACCACGACAACCGTTCTTCTCCCGAATCTGCGAACTCCAAGAGCGAACAGCGTAAGGCGGTGTAGCCCGTTGTCGGAAACCGTAGGGCACCGCGGAATACTCCTTGGTGTCGGTCGAATACGGGATATAGTGGAACCCGGCATCCGGTGTCGCTGAAGCGTCTTAAGCACGTGTGGATGCCCTATTGTTCGCATTTCCCACGGAATGGCCCCGTGTCTACTGGTGTTGCTGCGAGACCTGCCGAAGCCGCACCGCGAAAGCGCGTGGGATTGGTCGACATCCCCGGGGCTTTGCTTCATCCGCGATCGTTCTTCCGCCGCGTCGAGGACGTGCCCGCGTACGCCTGGCCCCTCACGCTGTTGCTGGCGGCGCATCTTGTTCTGGGCTGGATGACGATTGAGACCGGTCTCATCGACCGCGGGGTCCAACGCAGCGTGCAAAATGCGATCGCCGAGATTGAAAGCCGACAGGTCGATGTCGTGGAACGGTCCACGCTGCGGAAGATGATCGAGGACCAGCGCGACCTTGGTCAGTTCAAGCAGTTGCTCAGCCGGCTGAAGATCCTGGTCCTTTCACCATTGGCGGTGTTGGCCGAGATCCTCTGTCTGGCGGCGGCGTTCTACGGTCTTGTCGCGTTGACCGGGAGAAAGCCCGAATGGAGCACGCTCCTGACCGTGTTCGTATTTGCGGGATTCGCCGATCTTACTGGGAGGGTCATCGCATCGTGCCTGGTATTGCGTTTCGGTACGCTGGACGTGGACACGTCCCTGGCCTTATTGACGGAGCTGCCCCACGGACCCTTTGCGGCAATGCCCGCGTCCTCTGCGGCGATGCTTTCGGGATTGCTCAGCGCCGCTGATCCGTTTCGCATGTGGTTCTGGTGGATTGCGGCCACGGGGCTTTCGACCACGCACCAACTTCGGGGCTGGCGGGCGGGTGTGGCATGCGGATTTTGTTGGCTGGCCGCGGCCGCGTTTCGCGGATTTCTTGCAACCGCGGCCCTCTCAAATGCGGCGTAGCCGCGGTGCGGCACACATGAATCGCCTGCGCTGGTGAGGAGTAGTTTCATGCGAACCCTGATCGGGACGATCGTGCTCGCCGCCGCCATCGGTGGTCTGTATCTGCTAAACGGTGCCGTACGGCGTGACGACGGAACGAGTCTGCTTCACGTTGCGCCGGAATTGCCCGTCACCGTGGAAGTGGCCGAACCGACACGGCGCAACATCATCCGTATCGTGCAGGCCCCGGGAGATGTCGAACCGCTTGACGAGGTGGACATCAGTGCCGAGGTCGTTGCCAAGATTATCGAAATGCCCGTGGAGGAAGGAGATACGGTCCACCGGGGCGATCTGCTTTGCCGCCTTGATGACGCCGACTATCTCGCCCGCCTGCGATCGGCCGAGGCCAACGTCGCCAAGTTGCAGGCCATGATCGTTCAGGCGCAGGCGGATTTTGAAAAAGCCGACCGTGACCTCAAGCGGCAGGTAAGCCTCTCGGAGGCGGATGCCACGTCCGCCCGGGAGTTGGCGGACTATCACACCGTTTTCGTTCAGGCCAAGGCCGCCCTCGAAATCCGCCGCCAGGAGCTTATCGACGCGCAGGCCCGGCTGGAGTCCGCACAAGAGGACCTTCGCCGCACGGTCATCACGGCACCGATCGACGGTGTGGTTTCCCAGTTGTTTGCGAAGAACGGCGAAGTTGTGGTCACCGGAACCATGAACAATCCCGGAACGCGGATCATGGTCATCAGCGATCTCTCGCGGATGCAGGTTCGGTGCCGCGTGGACGAAGGCGACGCGCCGCTCGTCCAGCCGGACCAACGAGCGCGGATCTACCTCCAAAGCGACACGGAGGAGAGCGTGCCCGGCACGGTCGCGCGCGTCGCGACCAAGGGCACGAAACCCGCCGGACGGGATGTCGTCACGTTCGAGACGCTCGTCCTGGTGGACGGTGAGGACAAGGCCCGGGTCCGCCCGGGAATGACGGCCAATGTCGAAATCGAAGTCGCCCGTAGCGACGACGCTCTGGTCATCCCCGTCCAGGCCGTCGTGCACCGCAAGCGCCGCGACCTGCCCGAGTCCATCCTGAGCGAGTACGAAGAGATGCTCCGCTCCCGCACCGCCGTGGATCAGCCAAGGCTCGCTGAGTACATCCCCGTGATCTTCCTGACCGAGGGCGACCGCGTGCACCCCAGCCTTGTGGAGACGGGGATCAGCGACTCCTCGGCCGTCGAGATCCTGCACGGCATCACGCCCGGCGATCGGCTGGTCACCGGGCCCTTCCGCAGCCTCGACCAGCTCAAGGACGGCTCGAAGATCGAGATACCCGGGAATAGCGAACCGACAGTTAGCAAAAAGGACTCGACGAAGGATGAACCCGCTCCCAAGAGCGGAGAGACCCTGGCGAAGAGCGAATCATGAGATGGTTCCGCCCCCATTCCGAAGAAACACACGGCAACTGTCCGGTGATCGAGCTGAGAGATGTCCACAAGATCTACCGCGTGGGAACGGAACTCGTGCACGCCCTGCGCGGGGTCTCGGTATCCATCGAGCGGAATGAATACGTGGCGATCATGGGCGCCTCCGGATCGGGCAAGAGCACGTTGCTGAACATCCTCGGGTTGCTGGATGTACCCACCGAGGGCGCCTACCTGCTTCGGGGGCAGGACGTGGCGCGCGTCTCGCAGTCGAAGCTGGCGAGTATTCGCGGTCGGCAGATCGGATTTGTCTTCCAGTCGTTTGAACTCCTGCCGCGCACCACGGCGCAGAAGAACGTGGAACTTCCCCTTACCTACAGCCACACGCCGCGCCGGCGCCAGCGGGCAACCGAGGCGCTGTCCCGCGTCGGCCTGCTCGATCGTGCTCATCATCGGCCCAACCAGCTTTCCGGCGGGCAGAAGCAGCGCGTGGCCATCGCCCGGGCCCTTGCCCAGCAGCCGGATATCATCCTGGCGGACGAGCCGACCGGAAACCTGGACAGCGCCACGGGCGATGAAATCATGGGCATATTCGATCGCCTGCACGCCGAAGGGCAGACCATCGTGATCGTCACCCACGAGGACCACATCGCCCGGCACTGCCGGCGTGTGATCCGTCTGATGGACGGGAGGATCATCGAAGACACACTGAGCCAAAGCCCCACGGCCGCGGCGGCCCGCGACGTGGTCTGTGCCGCTCCATCTCCAAGTACCGAGGCAGTGGGCACACCATGAAACTGCTCCGCGTTCTATTCCGCTTCGTGTTCTTTCTTCCCAATCAGGCAGCCGCCTTCTTTGGTAACGTCGCCACGGCGCTCGTGCAGATCTGGGCGAACAAGATCCGCTCTCTGCTCACGGTGCTGGGCATCATCATCGCCGTCACCTCGATCATCACCGTCGTCTCCTTCGTCCAGGGATTCGGCAACTACTTCACGGACTTTCTCCGCGGTCTCGGCACGAATCTGCTCGTCGTCTACCCCGAGTGGATTCGCGATTCCCGCGGCCAGTTTCTCAAGCGCGCCGAAATGGACATTGAAGACATCCGCGCCGTCGATGCTGAATGTCCCGGAATCCGCCGCACTGCGCCGCGCTTCACGCCCCGCGTTTCGATCGAGTACGGTCGCCAGCGTCTCGACGGCGTCCAGCTTGTCGCCTCCAATGAGCAATTCCAGCCCATTCGCAATTTCTATGTCGATACCGGACGGTTTCTGAGCGTGGTGGATATCGAGAGCGCGGCGCAGGTTTGCGTCGTCGGACGGGAAATATTGCGAAAACTCGAGGCCGACGAGTCCATCGTCGATGACTATGTTCACATCGACGGGCAGCGATTCCGCGTCGTGGGACTTCTGGAATCCAAGGGCAGTTTCATGGGAGAGAACCAGGACGAGCTCCTGATCATCCCCTGGACCGTGGGTATCAAGATGTACCCCGAGGCCCGCAAATATCTTGCTTTTTACGTCGAAGCAAACGGCGAGGACCAGATCGCCGAGGCGGAAGGGCAGATCCGCCGCGTACTCCGCCAGCGCCACGATTTGCGCCCGGGCCAGCCGGATGACTTCGGCATGTTCAAGCAGGACCAGGTACTGCAGCAGTTCCAGAAGGTCCGCGTCATTGCCACCAGCGTACTTGCGGGAATCGTGAGTATATCCCTGCTGGTCGGCGGCATCGGCATCATGAACGTGATGCTCGTATCCGTGGCCGAACGGACGCGGGAGATCGGACTGCGCAAGAGCGTGGGCGCCAGGCGGAGAGACATTCTTTCCCAGTTTCTCACCGAGGCCGTCGTGCTCAGCACTGTCGGTGGGCTGATCGGCATCCTGCTGGGGTATGCCATTGGTTACTTCGCCTCCCTGCACCCTGAGATGGTCGACGTCGACATTCCCCTCTGGTCGGTCGCGCTCGCGCTGGGATTCTCTGCCGGGGTGGGCATATTTTTCGGCATCGTGCCTGCGTTCAAGGCCGCGATTATCCATCCCATCGACGCGCTCCGGCACGAATAAAGAACGCGGCGATTACGGGCGGCTGCTGAGGAACGAGGCGGGACAAGAGAATCACTGCTGGCACTCGGCCGGTCGATACGAGATTCGCGGGAAAATCGTCTTCCGCAGCACGACGAGTGGCCGATCCAACCGATTGGATTGCCCTGCCCGCCCAGTCGGCGAAAATCCTCTCGTGCCCGCAATCGTCATCCAACATCTGACCAAGACCTACGGCCGCCGCCGCGGCGTGGAAGATCTTTCCATCCAAGTTGCCGAGGGCGAGCTTTTTGGTTTCCTCGGGCCGAACGGATCCGGAAAGACGACGACCATCCGCGTCCTGCTCGGACTCCTTCGAGCCAACGGGGTGGCGCGAATCTTCGAACGTGATTGCTGGAAGCAGGGGCCCTCATTGAGAGCCGAGGTCGGGTACTTGCCCGGAGATGTCCGACTCCCCGGCTGGATGAGCGCCGAAGCAGGACTGCGGATTGTCTCCCGCTTTCGCAGGACGGATCTTGTCCCGGTGGGCCTGAAGTTGTGCAGACGCTTCGATTTGGACCCCCATGTTCGTTCCCGGCAGATGTCCCGCGGAATGCGGCAAAAGCTCGGCTTGATACTTGCCCTCGCCCACCGACCGCGCCTGCTCATTCTCGACGAACCCTCGAGCGCCCTGGATCCACTGCACCAGCAGATGCTGCATGAGCTCCTCCGCGAACACGTCCGCGATGGCAACACGGTGTTTCTCTCGAGCCACACCCTCAGTGAAGTGGAAGATCTCTGCGACCGTGTCGCCGTCTTACGCGAGGGCCGTCTCGCCGCCCTGGAACGAATTGCCGACATGAAAGCTCGGGCCAATCGCGAAGTCGTGCTGACTTGGGCAAGCCCGGAAGCTGCGCAGGCGACGACGCCGCCCCCATTCCTGAGCGAGGTCCAACGTGACGGCAATCATTGGCGAGCCAACCTCCGCGGCTCTTCCATCGAACTCGTGCAATGGTGCAAGGACCGTGCGCTCGCCGATCTTACCGTTGGCCCGCCGGATCTCGCCGCCCTATTCCGCAACTTCTATGCAACGGGAGAGGACCATTGAACCGCGGCTTGCTCCTCAAGATCTTCCGCGAAACCTGGATTCTGTCTGCGGGATTGTGCGTCGCGGTCATTGTCTTTGAATTGCTGATGACCTTTGCCTTCTCGGTCTTCAAGGAGGAATTCGCCGCCCAGATTCTCGAGTTCGCCTTCATACGCAACATCATCCAGGCAATTCTGGGGGCCGAAATCGGTCCGGGACAGGTGGGCCTTGCGCTGATGTCAGTCACCTGGGTCCACCCCCTGCTGTTGGGGCTCGTCTGGACGCATGCCGTAACGTTCTGCACCCGCACACCCGCAGGCGAAGTCGACCGCGGCACGGCCGACCTCTGGCTCACCCTTCCGGTTTCGCGAGTTCAAGTCCTCGCGACTGAAAGCGCGGCCGTATTGGCGTCGGCTATTCTGCTGACCAGTTGCGTATTCGCCGGCAATCGACTGGGTACGGGCATTTTCGCCCCGGATTTGGCAGCAAGCGGCGCGTCAGCGTTGTTTGTATGCGTCAACTTTCTATCGCTCTATCTGGCGGCCGCGGCTGTTGCTTTCCTGTCTTCCGCATTTTCCAACCGCCGGGGCAGTGCAATCGCAGCGGCTTTCGCTTTCCTGGCGGGCTCCTACCTTCTCAACGTTGTGACCCAATTTGCCCCAGTCGCCTCGTTTCTCGCCCCGCTCAGCATTATGCACTATTACCAGCCAATGGCGGTGTTGCGAGAGCAGCAGGGTGCGATCTCGCATGTATTGATTCTGCTCAGTTTCGCCCTCATCTGCTGGCTGGTAAGCCTCTGGCGGTTCGCGACCCGAGACATCCTTACTGCGTAAGAAACGTTGGTTCGTCCTTTGGACGGTAAGCCCCACGCCACCTGACCCGCCGGACGCTGAGGTTGGCTCGTCCGAGCTCCCGATCTTCACATGAGGACAGGCTGGAATGGGTGGGCGTGGACGAAGTACGGATCGGACGATTACCCCCAAGGGGATTCGAACCCCTGTCGCCGGCTTGAAAAGCCGGTGTCCTAGGCCTCTAGACGATGGGGG